>NZ_RZOF01000138.1:0-14327 GCF_003998955.1 Mesorhizobium sp. M4B.F.Ca.ET.017.02.2.1
CCCCTCGACCACATCCGCAATTTCTCCATCGTCGCCCACATCGACCATGGCAAATCCACGCTTGCCGACCGGCTGATCCAGCTCACCGGCGGGCTGGAGGCGCGTGACATGAAGGAGCAGGTGCTGGACTCGATGGACATCGAGCGCGAGCGCGGCATCACCATCAAGGCGCAGACGGTGCGGCTGAAATACCGCGCCGACAATGGCGAGGACTATGTCCTCAACCTCATCGACACGCCCGGCCATGTCGACTTCGCCTATGAGGTGTCGCGGTCGCTGGCCGCCTGCGAGGGCTCGCTGCTGGTCGTCGACGCCAGCCAGGGCGTCGAGGCGCAGACGCTGGCCAATGTCTACCAGGCCATCGACAACAACCACGAGATCGTCGTGGTGCTGAACAAGGTCGATCTGCCGGCCGCCGAGCCCGAGCGCATCCGCGAGCAGGTCGAGGAGGTGATCGGCATCGACGCCTCCAACGCCGTGCTGATCTCTGCCAAGACCGGCCTCGGCATCCCCGACGTGCTGGAGGCGATCGTCCACCAGCTGCCGCCGCCGCGCGAGGGCGATCTATCGGCGCCGCTGAAGGCCATGCTGGTCGATAGCTGGTACGACGCCTATCTCGGCGTCATCGTGCTGGTCCGCGTCATCGACGGCGTGCTGAAGAAGGGCCAGACCATCCGCATGATGGGCACCGGCGCCAAATATTTGGTCGAGCGCACCGGCGTCTTCACGCCGGCCCGCATCAATGTCGACGAGCTCGGCCCCGGCGAGTTCGGCTTCTTCACCGGCTCGATCAAGGAAGTGGCCGACACCCGCGTCGGCGACACCATCACCGAGGACCGCCGCCCGACGCAAAAGGCGCTGCCCGGCTTCAAGCCGGCGCAGCCGGTGGTGTTCTGCGGCCTGTTTCCGGTCGATGCTGCCGATTTCGAGGATCTGCGCGCCGCCGTCGGCAAGCTGCGCCTCAACGACGCCTCCTTCTCCTATGAAATGGAAACTTCCGCGGCACTTGGCTTCGGCTTCCGCTGCGGCTTCCTCGGCCTGCTGCACCTGGAGATCATCCAGGAACGGCTGGAGCGCGAGTTCAACCTCGACCTCATCGCCACAGCACCTTCCGTCGTCTACCGCATGAACCTCAACGACGGCACGCTGAAGGAGCTGCACAACCCGGCCGACATGCCCGACGTGGTCAAGATCGCCTCGATCGAGGAGCCGTGGATCCGCGCCACCATCCTGACCCCCGACGACTATCTCGGCGGCATCCTGAAGCTCTGCCAGGACAGGCGCGGCATCCAGGCCGATCTCTCCTATGTCGGCAAGCGCGCCATGCTGACCTACGATCTGCCGCTCAACGAGGTCGTGTTCGACTTCTACGACCGGCTGAAGTCGATCTCCAAGGGCTACGCCTCCTTCGACTATCATCTGACCGACTACCGCGAGGGCGACCTGGTGAAAATGTCGATCCTGGTCAACGACGAGCCGGTCGACGCGCTCTCCATGCTGGTGCACCGCACGGCGGCGGAAAAGCGCGGAAGGCAGATGTGCGAGAAGCTGAAGGAGCTGATCCCGCAGCATCTGTTCAAGATCCCGATCCAGGCCGCCATCGGTGGCCGCATCATCGCCCGCGAGACCGTCTCGGCCCTGCGCAAGGACGTCACCGCCAAGTGCTACGGCGGCGACGTCTCGCGCAAGCGCAAGCTGCTCGACAAGCAGAAAGAGGGCAAGAAGCGGATGCGCCAGTTCGGCAAGGTCGATATCCCGCAGGAGGCGTTTATCCAGGCGCTTAAGATGGGGGATTGAGAAGCGCGCTTCTCACGAATGGAGGGAAGTAGCCGATCCGGCCCCGGCCGGACGCCTCACTCGGAGTGTCGCGGGTGTTGACGAATAGCTGAACCTCCTAGAGGGGCCGGCCGCCTAGGTCAAAACCAAATTGCGGATCCGCGTCCATCTGTCTGAGAACCCTGAGAAGTAAGTCTTTCTTGACCCGAACAAATTCGTCATCAGGTCTCACAAACAGCAGGTGACTTGCCTGTCCAATAAGTCGCGCTACGCATTGGTCCAATCCTTCGCCAATGCGCTCAGCGTGACCCCGAGGCCCGTATCGTTCAAAGTAAAAGAGCTCCTGCCGAAATCTACGCCTTACGGGACGGGGAACCGTCAGCTTTTCGTTAACAACGATACCCGTTACCTTTTGACGGTTGTGGCGGTATAAAACCTGACTCTTGCCCTTATTAATCTTATGGCCATTCGCTGACGCCAATTCTGATATAAACAGAAGAATCTCGTGAAAGTTTGTCCCAGCATCCATCTTCCCTGAGATAGTGATATCGTCAGAGTAGCGCGTATATCGAAAACCTCGAGACCGGCAGAACTCAAATAGAGTCAAATCAAATTCCAAAAGAACAATGTTACTTATTGCCCCACTCGTCGGTGATCCTTGGCACAAACGCCCATTCGACACACAAATCTTAGCCAAAAAAATAGAAACGTCCCTCGTGTATCCCGCCTTGTAAAATACTTCAACGACATCCTTTGTCAGAATTCGATCAAAGAAACTCTCTAGATCAAGCTTAAAGACAAAGTCTTGGCCAATATGGAATCGGGAGTTGTGCTTTAGATTAATTCCCTTAATGTACGACTTCACAAAAGGACTGACCCCTACCTTCTCCAAAATGTTAGCTAGAAGCCAGCGTTGGACTGCCTTTAGAAGAGGTAGGGGTTCTTGTATGAATCTTCTTCCGCCATTGCGCTTCGGAATAGAAAACCCCCGATAAAAACGTTTTGGATCGTTGGACACTGCGAATAGGTATTGGGGGCTAACGCCTACAACTTGACAGAGATGAACCGGTGAGTAGATTGTAGGAAGATCCCTATCGGCAAGTGACGCGCTATAGCTCTGTACAGCCGCAATCTGAGCTTCAGTCAGACCGTCAAAGATTACATTGATATTTCGCGAAATAAGCTCAGATTTTTGCAAGGTTGGGAGCTCGCGGCGTTACCATTATCGTTATTGCGAAGCAATATTTGCGACGAAGGAGCATTGGCACACCGAGAGGTGAGCTCCTGTGAGCCGAAGGTGTGCCAACGGCTTGATGTTACGTTCAATCTTGCACGTCGACTCGACGCACCGACGCATGAGCTTTTGACTCATACGCCACCACTAACGCGCTTTGCTACCTGTTGAGCAAGCGAGCTCCCAATTCGATACTGGCAGTTTGCCTCAGTTTCTGCAAGCAACCACCGTTCGCCGATGTCTATCAAAGGGACCTTCCCGCCAGCGTACCGACGCAACGCTCTAGCCCCCAGGGAGGTGAGGGCTAGCCTGCCGCCGACTGAGCGAAAGTAGGACTGCGCAATCATATCTTGAGTTAGCGTCATGATTCCTGTAGCTGAATGGAGCAATTCAGATGGCAGCCCTTGTTTCAGGGCAACTGATCGCAGCAGCAAGAACTGCTCCCTCGAGATGTTTAGCGGGGAAAAGGTGCGGGCCATTTTCGTTCCCTTCCTCGATGCCAAAATATAGGAAGAGTATTGTTTGGAGTTCTCTTCATAGAGACCAGCGCCTCGCTACCCTGCCACCCCCGCTTCTGAGCTTGCGATACGGCCAAATGCGACTCAAGCGCGTCGTAGCGTGCATAAAAAAGTTCAACGTTCTTTCCGGCGTCTCGCAGATAGCCGTCAATCGCCTTGCGCTTCAATACTTCGTGCACAGCGACCATACCTTTAGATTCAATCGCAGCCTTTCCGGATTCCATGATCGCAATAGTTAGCGCGCCGGTTACCTTGGCGGCGCTGTTCGATGATACCATTTTGCCGACCATTTCAAGAAATTGCTCCCCTGTTCCGATGAAATCGTCTACGGCGTATTTGGGCAAATCGCTTTGAAGCAGGTCCTTTGAATCTGGAGTGTCGAAGAAAACGAAGCGACCATCGAAATCCGGATTAGCAAGTGACTTTAGTTCGTAAAAAACGTGATCACCGCTTTTTATTCGGTCATCATCAAAAGGTGCAAGTGGAAAGAGGGCGATATTTCCGGTGTGAATTTGGCTTACTTGTAGTAGTAAATTAAATAGATGGTCCCTATACTGATTGATTATATCATAATTTCTAATCAAGTCGAAAACCACATCACGATTATCCGCATCGATAGCGGAGAACAACGCAACGAGGCGATCAAAGTTGCTTTTGCCGGGGCGAAAGAATTTGTCGGGCCGTGACAGCCCGTTTGCTTCCAGTATTTCCGTCAAAAGGAGCAACTCATCGACACTCAAAATCACCCCCGCCCCAGATCCAAGGCGGTGACAATAGCTAGCGGTGAACTTGATCGCAAGGCAAGTCGCTACTGCATCGGTCACCATCGAGCTGGCCAGCCGCGAAGGCATCAATCGATTTGGGGGGCGTGGCTGGACCGTAATCGCCCGAGCGACAACCCGCCAGCGCGCAGTCTTTGCGATCCCCCCACATCGGCGTATCCTCTCCCCGGCTTTGGGGAGTCACCATATGCGCTCCACCTCGGACACCACCGCCGCAATCGGCCTCGCCATCGGCGGCGCGCTGGGCATGGCGGGCACTTTCGTTGCCGGCGACGCGCTGCGCGAGACGCTGTGGACCATCGACGGCGTGGCCGTTGTCGTCGCGGCGGCGCTGCTGACGATGAAATACCAGCGGCTCGGCAATGATCTCGTCGCGGCCGGCTTTCTCACCTTCCTTGCCGGCGAGAGCCTGCTTCTGGCCGGCAATGCGGCAGGCTTGCAGGCCAGCGTGCCGTCCTATGTCGGCGGCATTGCGCTGTGGGCAGCGGGGCTGGTCATGGTCAGCGCCCAAGCCACCTTCGCGCTCTGGGTGCGCCTCGCCGGGCTCGTTGCCGCCTTGCTGTTCACGGTCTCGGCGCTGATGATCCTGTGGGGCGCGCCGCTGCTGCCGACGTCGGCGCCTTGGCCCGCCGCCGGCTACCCGTTCCTGGTCCTCACCTTCATCGGCTGGATCTGGACGCTGCTGAAACCCGAGCGGTGAGGGGCGGAAAAAATGGCCGCGCCGCTCGAACTCCACAACAGCGCAACGGGAAAAATCCTGCCGGCGATCGGGCCGTTGCTGATCGGCGCGATCTTCGCTTTCGGCGTGGTGCAAGGCATCGCGGCCGGGGCGAACAGCGGGCATGTGCTGGTCATCGCGCTGCTCGGCGCCGGCTGCCTGGCGCTCGGCTTCTTCCTCGCGCGCGGCGCCTTCGACACTTCGGTCAAGGTCGTGCTCGACAGCCAGGGCTTTCGGGACCGCCGCGCCGGCGACGTGCTGGTGCCGTGGAGGAAGGTGAGGAGCGTGCGCCTCACCTCCGGCAAGGGCTCGGCGATGCTCAATTTCGAGCTCACCGAGGAGCCGCCCGACGCCATCAAATACGCGCCGGCCAATGTGGTGAACCTGATCCTGCCCTTCGGCAAGACCATCGTGCACATGGAGGTCTCCTCGCTCGACGCGCGCGGCGACGACATGCTCGACGCGATCCGCAAATTCGCGCCGCATGTGGTGGTGAACAGGTAAAGCTCCCCCTTCCCCCCCTCGCGGGGGAAGGTGGCCGAGCGAAGCTCGGTCGGGGTGTCGGAAGGAACGAAACGCTGGCGATCTGTCGCCAACCGCCCTTTTGTGGATGACGCGTCTTTGCCAAGCTGGAACCATCCGTCTCGGCGCTACGCGAGGCCACCGCCCGGCCCTTCGCAGGCTCAGGGCGTTCGAAGCTCGAAAAGCCAAGCAATTGGCTTTTCGTCCGCTAACGCGGACCTCTTCTCACCCCACAGGGGGAGAAGGAAGAACCGCCGCAGCCCCGCCCGCCGATGCTCTACACTCCCACCTCGAAAGCCACCGCCATGTCCATCGAACTCCGCAACAGTCCCACCAACAAGTTCTCTTCCGTCGCCGGCTCGTTGCTGATGGCGGCGATCTTTGGCTTCTATACGCTGAAGGGGCTGGTCAACGGCGCCGATGGCGGGCGGGTGTTCTTCGTGGCGCTGCTGGCGCTGGGCTTCCTCGGGTTCGGCGGCTACTTCGCGCGCGGCGCCTTCGACACCTCGGTCAAGGTCACCCTGGATCAGCGCGGCTTCCGCGATGCTCGCCGCGGCGACGTGCTGGTGCCCTGGGACAAGGTGCAAAGCGTGCGCCTCTCCTCCCCCGGCAAGGGCTCGGGCATGGTCAGTTTCGAGCTCAACGGGGCGCCGCCAGACGGGCTGGCCAATGCGCTGTTTGGCGGCAATACCGTGCGCATGGAGATCAACTCGCTCGACATGAGCGGTCCGGACATTGTCGCGGAGATCGAGCGGCTGGCGCCGCATGTGGTGGTGGGTCGCTGATCTCCCCCCTCGAGGGAGAGATGTCGCCAAAGGCGACAGACGTCGCGCGTGGAAAGCCTGCGCCCCCTTTCGTCACGACAAGGCTCGGAGCTTCACGCGGGGCGACCCCCTCTGGCCTGCCGGCCATCTCCCCCTCGAGCGGGGAGATTACGCGCTTCGCCCGGCCATGCTCTACTCTCCACTCTCCAGGACCCGCCGCTATGATTCGCCTCGCCCTTGCCGCCCTGCTCATCGCCGGCCCAGCCCTCGCCGACGACATGTCGGTGTTCGTCCGCAACAAGCGCTCGGACGGCGTCGCGGTCGAACTGTTCAGCCGCGACCGCGATACGGTCTGGCCGGGCGACAACAAGGTCTTCCTGATCCGCCCCGGCGCGCGCAAATCGGTGCCGATCTCCTGCAATCCCGGCGAGAACATCTGCTGGGGCGCCTGGGTCAACGGCGACGACCAGGTCTCCGCCGGCGTCGGCCCCGACAACGACCAGCCCTGCGATACCTGCTGCTTCATCTGCGTGGAGCATTCGACCGAGACGATCGACCTGGCGGAGTAGGGGAAAGCGCCAACCAATCCTTCCCCGCTCCAGCCTCGCATGGCATGGTCGAACTCTCGGCCGAGGGGCCGATTCTTTCGGGGGACTGCCATGACTTTCTTCACCGCCCGCCGCATCGCCGCG
Organism: Mesorhizobium sp. M4B.F.Ca.ET.017.02.2.1; assembly: GCF_003998955.1. Classification (NCBI taxonomy): domain Bacteria; kingdom Pseudomonadati; phylum Pseudomonadota; class Alphaproteobacteria; order Hyphomicrobiales; family Phyllobacteriaceae; genus Mesorhizobium; species Mesorhizobium sp. M4B.F.Ca.ET.017.02.2.1. Next base: position 7,007 of record NZ_RZOF01000138.1, read on the forward strand.
GCGTTCTTCATCGCCACGCTGGCCGCGCCGGCGGCGCATGCCGGCGACGTCACGTTCGAGATCAGGAACGGCCATCCCAACGCCATGCGGCTCGAACTCTACAGCCAGGACCGCGACTATGTCTGGCCGGGCAATGACAAGGATTTCTACCTCGACGACGGCGAGACCAAGCAACTGCCGATCTCCTGCGAGGAGGGCGAATCGATCTGCTACGGCGCCTGGGTCGACGGCGACGAAGGCACCTATTGGGGCGTCGGCCCCGGCAACAAGGAAAAATGCGAAGACTGCTGCTACACCTGCAGCGGCGGCGAGACCGAGGAAATCAACCTGGTGGAGTGAGCGATAATCTCCCCCCTCGTGGGGGAGATGTCGCCGAAGGCGACAGAGGGGGTCGCTTCGCGTAAAACGCCAGCGCCCCTTCCTGCGAGAGCCAAGGTCGGCGCTTCACGCGCAACGACCCCCTCTGGCCGCTTCGCGGCCATCTCCCCCTCAAGGGGGGAGACTTGGCGTTCCAGCCAACTTGACGCCCCTCCCACCCTCGCCCTAGCCTGTCTCCACCCAAGAGGAGGCCCCACCCATGGCAGGCACGGTCGAAGGCGAGAAGGTCGACGTCTCCTTTTCCGGCAAGCGCTGCATCCATTCGCGCAACTGCGTGCTCGGCGATCCGCACGTCTTCGTGCCCAACGCCAAGGGCGAGTGGATCCACCCCGAGGCGGCCAGCGTCGAGAAGGTCGTGGCGCTGGCGGAGAACTGCCCGTCCGGCGCCATCACCTATCACCGCAAGGATGGCGGCCCGCAGGAGAAGCCGCCGGTGGTCAATACCGTGCGGCTGCGCGAAAACGGCCCGCTGGCGGTGCATGCCGAGATCGTTCTCGGCGACGAGACCTTTTATCGCGCCACGCTCTGCCGCTGTGGCTTGTCGCAGAATAAGCCGTTCTGCGACAACGCCCATATCAAGGCCGGCTTCACCGCCACCGGCGAGCCGCCGCTGAAGGACGCGCCGGCGCTCGAGGCCCGCGACGGCCCGCTGAAGATAACGCCGACCGTCAACGGCCCGCTCAAGCTCGAAGGCAATGCCGAGATCGTCACCGGCACCGGCCACACGATCGACCGCACCACGCGGGTCTTCCTCTGCCGCTGCGGCCATTCGGCCAACAAGCCGTTCTGCGACAATTCGCACAAAAGGGTGGGGTTCGTGGGGTAGGCGGTGGAAGCTGCCAATCTCCCCCCTCGTGGGGGAGATGTCCGGCAGGACAGAGGGGGGCGCCGTAGAGTGCCAACCTCAATAGCCAACGAGCATTGACAATGCCTCACACGCCATTGCCTTCAAAACATCGCGCAAACGCCAAGTCGATGCGCAAGATCATGACATCAGCCGAACTGAAGCTCTGGAACGAGCTTCGCGCGCACCGGCTGATGGGGCTAGGCTTTCGCCGACAATTTCCGATCGCCGGTTACATCGTCGATTTCGCTTGCCCACAAAAGAAGCTCGTCGTCGAGGTCGACGGCTCCCAGCATACGGAAGCCGATGCTGTTGTCAGTGACGAAGCAAGGACAGCGCGTCTGGAGCAGGACGGCTGGACCGTCCTGCGCTTTTGGAACGATGACGTCAGTCGCGACATCGACAATGTCTGTCAGCATATTGTGATTGCGGCGGGTCTTGGCGGCGCGTCCTGAACGAATTGGCCGGCGACGGGCGCAATTACGGCAAGGTCGGCGGGACAGCGCCCCCCTCTGGCCTGCCGGCCATCTCCCCCACGAGGGGGGAGATCACGCTCTCCACCTCCCTTGGCCCATCTCTCCCGGCTTTATCCGCAACGCCATATCGGCTAAGGGCAGGCACCAATCCTTTTGCCCGGACTGCCTGCAAAAATGACCGCCAAGCCAATACCGCTCTTCCTCGGCATCGACACCGGCGGCACCTACACCGACGCCGTGCTGTGGGCGGAGGAGGGCGGGCCGAAGGGCAAGGTGCTGGCCAAGGCCAAGGCGCTGACCACCAGGCACGACCTCGCTGTCGGCATCTCCGGCGCGGTCGACGCGGTGCTGGAGAAATCCGGCACCGATCCGACGGCGATCAAGCTGGTGTCGATGTCGACCACATTGGCGACCAACGCGCTGGTCGAAGGCCAGGGCGGCCGCGTGGCGCTGGTCATGATCGGCTTTTCCGAGGCCGACCTTGCCCGCGACGGGCTGAAGACCGCGCTCGGCACCGATCCGGTGGTGTTCTGCCCTGGCGGCCATGACGTGCACGGCAATGCGGCCAAGCTCGACCTCTCCGGCCTCGAGGCCGCACTGCCGGAGCTTGGGCGTTCGGTGTCGGGCTTTGCCGTCTGCGCCTACTTTGCCACCCGCAACCCGGCGCACGAGGTCACCGCCCGCGACCTGATCCGCGAGAAGACCGGCCTGCCGGTCACCGCCAGCCACGAACTGTCGGCCAAGCTCGGCGGTCCGCGCCGGGCGCTGACCACGCTGCTCAACGCCAGGCTGATCTCGATGATCGACCGGCTGGTGGCGGCGACCGAAGGGTTTCTGGACGCGCGCGGCATCGCCGCACCCTTGATGGTGGTGCGCGGCGACGGCGCGCTGGTGTCCGCGGCCTTCGCCCGCCAGCGGCCGATCGAGACCATTTTGTCCGGTCCGGCCGCCAGCCTCGTCGGCGCCCGCCACATGACCGGCCTCGACGATGCCGTCGTCTCCGACATCGGCGGCACCACCACCGACGTCGCCGTGCTCGACAGCGGCCGCCCGCGGCTCGATCCGGAAGGCGCCACCGTCGGCGGCTTCCGCACCATGGTCGAGGCGGTCGCCATGCGCACCTTCGGCCTCGGCGGCGATTCCGAAGTGGCGCTGGAGGACGGCGCGCTCAACCCGAAGATCCTGCTCGGGCCGCGCCGCCTGGTGCCGTTGGCGCTGGCCGGCATGGCGCACGGCGAGGCCGTGACGTCGGAGCTGGAGCGGCAGCTGCGGGCGCCGAACCCCGGCCGCATGGATGGCCGCTTCGCCGTGCGCACCGGCGTGCCGGACAGGCTTGCCGCCGGCCTGACGGCGCCGGAGGCAAAACTCTACGAGGCGATCGGCGCCACGCCGCTGGCGCTCGACCGGCTGCTCTCTTCCAACGCCCAGAACGCCACGCTGAACCGGCTGGTGGCGCGCGGCCTCGTGCATATCTGCGGCTTCACGCCGTCGGACGCTGCCCATGTGCTCGGCAAGCAGGCCAACTGGCATGCCGCCCCCGCCCGCCTCGGCGCCGAGCTGTTCGCCCGCAAGCGCGACGGCCGCGGCCAGTCGATCGCCGCGACGCCGGAAGCGCTCGCCGAACGCGTGCTGGTGACGCTGACGCGCTGGTCGGCCGAATACATCCTCGAAACCGCCTTCACCGAGGACGGGCTGGATGGCGCCGCCGCGGTCGCGCATGCGCTGGTGCAGCGCGCCGTCGACGCCCATCCCGGCATTGCCCGCCTCAGCGTCGCGCTCGACCGCCCGGTCATCGGCCTCGGCGCCTCGGCGCCGCTGCATTATGCCGGCCTGCCGCGGCTGGTCGGCAATGGCTGCGTCGTGCCGGACGATACCGACGTCGCCAACGCGCTCGGCGCCGTCGTCGGCCAGGTCCGAGTCTCGGCCGAAGCCCGCATCAGCCAGCCGAAGGAAGGCCTGTTCCGCCTCGCCTCGGGCCAAACCGTGCGCGACTTCACCGACGAGGCCAAGGCGATCGCCGCCGCCGAGGCCGATGTCAGGGCGATCGTCGCCGAGCGGGCCAAGGAAGCCGGCACCGACAACGCCGAGATCGACGTCGCCACCGAGCTCAAGGTCTCAACCGTCGAGAGCCAGCGCATGTTCATCGAGGCGCACGTGGTGGCGGTGGCGTCAGGACGGCCGCGGATTGCGGTGTGAGGCGCCCTTTCCTTCTCCCCGTTTCACGGGGAGAAGGTGCCCGAAGGGCGGATGAGGGGCGGCGCCGACCAACGTGATTTCGCAGCACCGCCTACTTTGCGTAACGTCGCGCCGCCTCTCATCCGGCTGCCGCCACCTTCTCCCCGTGAACGGGGAGAAGGACGCCTTCACCCTAAGCCGAATTGACCCCGTAACCCCAAACATGCCAAAGGCCCGGCAAAGCCTACAGCTGGAGACGTGCTGATGACCGACCGCATCGAGACCGCCGGGTTGCAGATCGCCCGCGAGCTGCATGACTTCGTGGCGGCCGAGGCAGCACCCGGCACCGGCATCGAGCCGGAACAATTCTGGAACGGCTTTTCCGCCATCGTCCACGAGCTGGCGCCGAAGAACCGGGCGCTGCTGGCAAAACGCGACGCCCTGCAGGAAAAGCTCGACGGCTGGTATCGCGAAAACGGCGCGCCGATTGACATGGAGGGCTACAAGAGCTTTCTGAAGGAGATCGGCTATCTGGTGCCGGAAGGCCCGGCCTTCAGCGTCTCGACGCAGAATGTCGATCCGGAGATCGCCGTCGTTGCCGGGCCGCAGCTGGTCGTGCCGGTGATGAACGCGCGCTATGCGCTCAACGCCGCCAACGCCCGCTGGGGCTCGCTCTACGACGCCCTCTACGGCACCGACGCCATCCCCGAGACCGGCGGCGCCGAGAAGGGCAAGGGGTTCAATCCGGCGCGCGGCGCGAAAGTCATCGCCTGGGCCAAGGATTTCCTCGACCAGTCGGCGCCGCTGACGTCAGGCAAATGGGCCGGCGTCAACGGACTTTCGTTCACCAACGGCATGCTGCGGCTGGGCGAGGGCGCCGGCTCCACCACGCTTGCCGATCCAAGACAGTTCGTCGGCTATCGCGGCGATGCCGCCAACCCGGAGGCGGTGCTGCTGGTCAGGAACGGCCTGCATATCGAGATCCGCATCGACCGCGCCAACCAGATCGGCCGCACCGATCCGGCGGGGATCGCCGATGTCATCCTGGAATCGGCGCTGACCACCATCCAGGACTGCGAGGATTCGGTCGCCGCCGTCGATGCCCAGGACAAGGTCGTCGTCTACCGCAATTGGCTCGGCCTGATGAAGGGCGATCTCGCCGAAGAGATCAGCAAGGGCGGCAAGAGCTTTGTCCGCAAGCTCAACCCCGACCGCGCCTACGCCGCGCCCTCCGGCGGCGCGCTGACCCTGCCCGGCCGCTCGCTGATGCTGGTCAGGAATGTCGGCCACCTGATGACCAACCCGGCGATTTTGGATCGCGACGGCAACGAGGTGCCGGAAGGCATCATGGACGCTGCGCTGACGGCGCTGATTTCGCTGCACGATGTCGGATCGAACGGGCGCCGCGCCAATTCCCGCGCCGGCTCGATGTATGTGGTGAAGCCGAAGATGCACGGGCCGGAGGAGGTCGCCTTCGCGGTGGAAATCTTCGACCGCGTCGAGGCCCTGCTCGGCATGGCCAAAAACACCATCAAGATGGGCATCATGGACGAGGAGCGGCGCACCACCGTCAACCTCAAGGAGGCGATCCGCGCCGCGCGCGAGCGCGTGGTGTTCATCAACACCGGCTTCCTCGACCGCACCGGTGACGAGATCCACACCTCGATGGAAGCCGGCCCGATGATCCGCAAGGGCGACATGAAGCAGGCCGCGTGGATTTCCGCCTACGAGGCCTGGAACGTCGACACCGGGCTGGAATGCGGGCTGGCCGGCCATGCCCAGATCGGCAAGGGCATGTGGGCGATGCCCGACCTGATGGCGGCGATGCTGGAGCAAAAAATCGCCCATCCGAAGGCCGGCGCCAACACCGCCTGGGTGCCGTCGCCGACGGCGGCGACGCTGCATGCCACGCATTACCACAAGGTCGACGTGCATGCCGTCCAAGCGGCGCTGAAGAGCCGGCCGAAGGCGAGGCTCGACGACATATTGTCGGTGCCGGTGGCGGTGCGGCCGAACTGGACGCCGGACGAAATCCAGCGCGAGCTCGACAACAATTCGCAAGGCATTCTGGGCTACGTCGTGCGCTGGATCGACCAGGGCGTCGGCTGCTCGAAAGTCCCTGATATCAACGATGTCGGCCTGATGGAGGACCGCGCCACGCTGCGCATCTCCTCGCAGCACATCGCCAACTGGCTGCGCCACAAGGTGTGCTCGGAAATCCAGGTCAGGGATTCGCTGCAGCGCATGGCCGCCATCGTCGACCGCCAGAATGTCGGCGATCCGCTCTACCGGCCGATGGCGCCGGATTTCGACAATTCAATTGCCTTCCAGGCCGCCTGCGACCTGGTGTTCAAGGGAACGGTCCAGCCGAACGGATATACGGAGCCGGTGCTGCACGCGCGGCGGCTGGAGCTGAAGGCGCGGAACAAGGCCGAGTAGGGTGGCGGCCGTTTCGGTTCACGCCGCCGGCTCGGGTGGCACGCGCCTGCGGCCTTGATGATTGGCGAAACCACTGGCGAGAGCGTCCTTCTCCCCGTTAACGGGGAGAAGATGGCGGCAGCCAGATGAGGGGCGGCGCGACGGCCATCGGATTCCGCGCCACTCTACATGCCCTTTGCGACCCCAAATGAAGACGGGCGGCTGCACCGGGGCTGGATGAGCGCCGGCGCTGCCCCTCATCCCCCTGCCGGGACCTTCTCCCCGTAAACGAGGAGAAGGACTAGACTACGCCGCCTGCGCCATGCGCTCCGCGCTCATCCGGTAGGAAATCGCTTCCGCGAGATGGATCCGCCCGACCGTCTCGCTGGCGTCGAGATCGGCGAGCGTGCGCGCCACTTTCAGCACGCGGTGATAGGCGCGCGCCGAAAAGCCGAGCTTTTCGCTGGCGTCCTTGAGCAGAGTCAGGCCGGCGCTGTCGGGTCTCGCGATCTCCTCGATGATCGAAGGCGCGCAATGCGCGTTGGTGGTCATAGTCGCGCCAAGCCGTTCGAGCCGCTCGCGCTGAATGTTGCGGGCGCGCGCCACGCGCTGCGCCACCGAAGCGCTGGTCTCGGCCTTGTCGGGCCGGATCAGGTCGCTGGCCGAGACCGCCGGCACCTCGATCCTGAGGTCGATGCGGTCGAGCAGCGGGCCCGAGATGCGCGCCTGGTAGTCGGTGCGGCAGCGCTCGCCGCGCAGGCAGCGATAGCCGGGCTCGCCCGACATGCCGCAGCGGCACGGGTTCATCGCCGCGATGAGCTGGATGCGCGCCGGATAGGTGACGCGGTGGTTGGCACGCGCGATCACGCAGTCGCCGGTCTCCAGCGGCTGGCGCAGCGCATCGAGCGTCTGCGGCGTGAATTCCGGCAATTCGTCGAGGAACAAGACGCCGTGATGGGCGAGCGAGACCTCGCCGGGCCGCGCCCGCAAGCCGCCGCCCACCATCGCCGCCATCGAGGCCGAATGATGC
>NZ_RZOF01000139.1:0-14220 GCF_003998955.1 Mesorhizobium sp. M4B.F.Ca.ET.017.02.2.1
GATCGCGCCGTTCACCGTCATCATGCTGCAATTCCCCTGGCTGCTCACCGGCGTCGTCATCGTCGAGGTGATGTTCCGCTACCAGGGCTTCGGCTACACGCTGGTGGAGGCTGCCGGCAACAACGACATCGACCTTCTGCTCGGCTGCTCGCTGGTCTCGGTGTTCATCGTCTTGATCACGCAGCTCATCTCCGATGTCGGCTACGCGTTTCTCAATCCGCGCATCAGAGTTCAGTAGGGGGCGAAGCGGATGCAGCTCGAATATATCAGTGCCTTCAATGTCGTGCTCGGCGTCATCTCGCGGTTCTGGCCGGTCTGGATAGCGCTCGCCATCGTCCTGGGGGCGAGCTTCGTCTACAAGAAGAAGCTCGGCCTCTACGGCCAGCTCTTCGACAGCGGCGTCGGCATCGTGGGCGTCGGCATCTGCCTGTTCTGGCTGTTCACGGCGATCTTCGCTTCGACCATCTCGCCCTTCGATCCGCTGGCGCAGGTGCCGGTGATGAAGGACGCGCTGCCGGGCGCGATCGAGCCGACCTCGAAGCTCATCTACTATTTCGGCGGCGACAAGCTCGCCCGCGACGTGTTCTCGCGCATGGTGTTCGGCAGCCAGATCGTGCTGATCATCGCGCCGGCGGCCACCGGCTTCGCGCTGATGGTCGGCATCACGCTCGGCCTGCCGGCCGGGTACTATGGCGGCAGGATCGACACATTCCTGTCCTTCCTCGCCAATCTGGTGCTCGCCTTCCCAGTGATCCTGCTGTTCTACCTGCTGGTGACGCCCGGCATCATGGACACGCCGATCCCCTATGCGATGGCCGGGCTGTTTTTCCTGTTCCCGATCATCTTCTTCAGCGTGCTGTTCTGGACCCGCTACAAGAACCGCCCCGACCGCCTCTATATCCTGCTCGGGCTGACGCTCGTCATCGGCGGCTGGATCTATGCCGGCCTTGTCTTCGACGCCGATCCGCTGAAGATCGTGCATATCGATCCCAACCAGCTCAACATCTTCGTGGCGGTGGTGTTCGCTTCCAGCCCCGGCGTGTTCCGCATCGTGCGCGGACTGACCATGGACATCAAGACGCGCGACTATGTGGCGGCGGCGCAGACGCGCGGTGAATCGCCGTGGTACATCATGCTGTGGGAAATCCTGCCCAACGCCCGCGGGCCGCTGATCGTCGATGCCTGCCTGCGTATCGGCTACACCACGATCCTGCTCGGCACGCTCGGCTATTTCGGCCTCGGACTGGCGCCAGAGAGCCCGGACTGGGGCACGGCGATCAAGGACGCCAGCCGGCTGCTGCGCTCCTTCATCCACCCGGCGCTGCCGCCGACGATCGCGCTGATGTCGTTCGTGCTGGGGCTGAACCTTCTGGCCGATTCCCTGCGCGAACAGTCGATGAAGGATTGATGGCGGGGTCGAAGGCCCCCAAGCATGATCCCGAAAAGTGGTACCCGGTTTTCGGATATGATCATGCTCAACTAGAGACCAAGGATTGGAGCGACCCATGAACGAGGCAGTTCGAAATCCCGGCAAGCCGACCCCTGGGCCGATCATCGAGATCGAGAACCTGTCGATCTCATTCTTCACGCGCAAGGGCGAGATACCGGCCGTCATGGACTTTTCCTGCACGGTCATGCCTGGCGAGGCGATGGGCATCGTCGGCGAGTCCGGCTGCGGCAAGTCGACCGTGTCGCTCGGCATCATGCGCGACCTTTCCAATATCGGAAAGATCGTCGGCGGCAAGATCAAGTTCCAGGGCAAGGACATGGGCGAATTGTCCGAGGATGAGCTGCGCGCCATCCGCGGCAACAAGATCGCCATGATCTACCAGGAGCCGATGGCGAGCCTTAACCCGGCGATGAAGATCGGCCAGCAACTGATGGAAGTGCCGCTGATCCACGACAAGGTGTCGAAGGAGGAGGCCTACAGCAGAGCGCTGGAAATGGTGCGCGCGGTGAAGCTGCCGGATCCCGAGCGCATGATGCGCTCCTACCCGCACCAGCTCTCGGGCGGCCAGCAGCAGCGCATCGTCATTGCCATGGCGCTGTTGTCGAAGCCGGCGCTGCTTCTGCTCGACGAGCCGACCACGGCGCTCGACGTGACGGTGGAGGCGGGCATCGTCGACCTGGTCAAGGGGCTGGGCGAGAAGTTCGGCACCTCGATGATCTTCGTGTCGCACAATCTGGGCCTCATCCTGGAGACCTGCGACAAGATCACGGTGATGTATTCGGGCGAGGCGGGGGAGACCGGCAAGATCAAGGACGTGTTCGACCGGATGCGCCACCCCTATACGCAAGGCCTGTTCCGCTCGATCCCGCTGCCCGGCGCCGACAAGAATTCCCGGCCGCTGATCTCGATCCCCGGCCAGTTGCCGTTGCCGCACGAGCGGCCGAAGGGCTGCAACTTCGGCCCGCGCTGCCACCATTTCGTCGAGGGCGTCTGCAACGCCGCCGAAATCCCGATGATCGCAGTCGATGGCCATGAGGGCCATTTCTCGCGCTGCGTGCGCTTCAACGAGATCGACTGGGAGGCGCTGCCACCGGGCGCCAAGAAGGTCAATGAGAAGGTCGAGCCCGGCGCGCCCGTGCTCAAGATCCAGGACCTCAAGAAATACTACAGGGTCGGCGGCAGCGAAGTGTTCGGCTCGAGCGAGGGCCGCGTCGTCAAGGCCAACGAGACGATCTCCTTCGAGGCGCGCGAATCCGAGACGGTGGCCATCGTCGGCGAATCCGGCTGCGGAAAGTCGACGCTGGCCAAGGTGCTGCTCGGGCTGGAGACCGCGAGCTCCGGCAGCGTGACGCTCGGCAACAAGGAGATCCAGTCGACCGGCATCGAGAGCCGCAACGTCGAGACGGTGTCGTCGATCCAGATGGTGTTCCAGAACCCGTTCGATACGCTGAACCCCAGCCACTCGGTCGGCTCGCAGATCATCCGCACGCTGGAAAAATTCAATGTCGGCAAGACGGTGGCCGAGCGCCGCAAGCGAATGCTGGAGCTGCTCGACCTGGTGAAGCTGCCGAGGGCCTTCGAGACCCGCAAGCCGCGCCAGCTTTCGGGCGGCCAAAAACAGCGCATCGGCGTGGCGCGCGCCTTTGCCGGTGACGCCAAGGTGGTGGTGGCCGACGAGCCGGTTTCGGCGCTCGACGTCTCGGTGCAGGCGGCGGTGACCGAGCTGCTGATGGACATCCAGCGCAAGAACAAGACGACGATGCTGTTCATCAGCCACGATCTGTCGGTGGTGCGCTACATCGCCGACCGCGTCGTCGTCATGTATCTCGGCTATATCGTCGAGCAGGGGACGACCGACCAGATCTTCTCGCCGCCCTACCATCCCTATACCGAGGCGCTGCTATCGGCGATCCCGATCGCCGATACCAGCGTGGTCAAGAAGCACATCGTGCTCGAGGGCGACATTCCGTCGGCGATGAACCCGCCGACCGGATGTCCGTTCCAGACGCGCTGCGGCTACAAGAAGCTGGTGCCGGACAATCTGTGCGAGACCAAGGTGCCGCCGGTGAAGAACCTCGGCGACGGCCATATGAGCCTGTGCTGGCTTGCCGATGACGTGCTGGCGAAGATGGATCAGGTGATCAAGTTCGACAAGGAGCACGCCGCGCATGAGGGCGTGCCGGAAGATGTGCACGGCGCGGGGCCGGGTTTGACAGGAACGGCTCCCAACCGGCCGCGTGGCAAATCGTCGACTCCCGAAGCGGACCAGATCGGCGAGGCCGTGGAGCAGGACCAGGCTGGAATGCGAGCCCGTCGCAACAAAGTGCGCGACGAGACTTCCGAAACCGGTGCTAAAAAGCCGAAAGATACGACAAGGCGGCACTAATACCGGAAGGGGCTAGTTTCCACATTGCCGTAGCTGCGCCGCATAGTCCCGCGCCATCTTCTCGGTGGCGCGGGCGTAGTTCTGCACGCCGGCATCGCCGCGATTGCCGCGACCGTACGCCGTCCAGCCAAGATAATAGGCGAGATAAAGATTGTAGGTGTCGGTGCGGGCGACGCCGTAGGTGTCGGCGGTCTTGGAATGATACCAGCCGACGAAGTCGACCGCGTCGGCAAAGCGGGTGCGGCGCGCCGCCCAATTGCCGGTCTCGCTCTGGTACTGCGACCAGGTGCCGTCGAGCGCCTGCGAGAAGCCCGTGGCCGACGAGACGTGCTTCCACGGAATGAAGCCGAGCAGCTTGGTGCGTGGCGGCCTGGCGTTGCTCTTGAAGCCGGATTCCTTGCGCACCGTCGCCATCAGCACCGGCAACGGCACGCCATATTTCTGCTCGGCGCGCTCGGCCGCCGCCTGCCAGTTGTCGAACCAGCCGTCATTCTGGTCGAAGACGGCGCAGACGTCGTTGATATGGCTCGGCGGCGTCGCGCAGGCCGAAAGCGCCAACGCCAGCAGCACGGTGACGGCTACAATTTTACTAAAACTCGACCTACGCATCGGCAGACGAATAGGCCGAAAACATAAAGGGATTCTTGCGGCGTTTCTTAACGGCTGGCGAGCCATCGTCGCCGCTCCGGGCCGGTATTATAATTTCGACTCTCGATGTCGCTTTTGTCGCAATGGAATTCCAGAAATGCCGCCTTGGCTAAAATCACGCCTGCAAATGGCGGATTTCTGACAGCCGCGCTTTCGTGCCGGCGCTCTGATGTGCGGCATGATCGAACCAAGACGCAAGCGCGGCACTGAGCGAACCAGCAACCGGGGGCCGTCCGCGATCCCGCAATTGCCGGCAAGGCGGGTGACCAACCCCTATCCGCCGATGGCGCTGCTCTCGGCCGACCAGATCGAGGCGATCCATGAAGCCTCGATGCACATCCTTGAAAATTTCGGCATCGAGGTGATGAGCCCACGGGCGCTGGCGCTGTTCGAAAAGGCGGGTGCCAGGGTCGATCACGCATCGATGAATGTCCGCATCGATCGCGGCATGGTCGCCGAGGCACTGAAGACGACGCGTGCCAGCTACGCGCTTACCCCACGCAACTCGGCCCACGCCATCCATCTCGGCGGCAACACGATCAATTTCACGCTCGTCGCCGGGCCGCCCAACGTGCACGACATGGAGCGTGGCCGCCGCGCCGGCAATTTGCGCGACTATCAAGACCTCGTGCGGCTGGCGCAGCATTTCAACTGCGTCCACATGCTCGGCAACCAGGTTTGCGCGCCGATCGAACTGCCGGCCAATTCGCGCCATCTCGACACCTACTTCGCCAACCTGACGCTGACCGACAAATGCTTCCATGTCTCGGCGATTGGCCGGGGGAGGGCGCTCGACGGCATCGAGATGATGGCGATCGCGCGGGGGCTGACGCTTGATCAGATGCGCGACGACCCGGGCATCGCCACCATCATCTCGGTCAACTCGCCGCGCCGTTTTGACGAGATGATGGCCGAGGGTCTGATGACCATGGCCGAGTTCGGCCAGTCGGTGGCGGTGACGCCGTTCACGCTGATGGGGGCGATGAGCCCGGTGACGCTGGCCGGCGCGCTGGCGCAGCAGAACGCCGAGGCGCTGTTCGGCGTCGTGCTGACGCAGCTCGTCCGGCCCGGCGCGCCGGTCATGTATGGCGCCTTCACTTCCAATGTCGACATGAGGTCGGGCGCCCCGGCTTTCGGCACGCCGGAAAATACCAAGGCCAATATCGCCTCCGGGCAACTGGCGCGGCGCTATGATTTGCCGTACCGCACGACGCCGGGTTCGGCCTCCAACGCCGCCGACGCGCAAGGCGCCTACGAGACGCTGATGGCGCTATGGGGCGCGGTGCTCGGCCACGGCAACCTCGTCTACCACGCCGCCGGCTGGCAGGAGGGCGGGCTGACGGCATCGTTCGAGAAGTTCATCATCGACGTCGAGATGATCCAGCACATGATGGAGTTTCTGCGCCCGATCGTTGTCGACGAAGGGGAGCTCGCGGTCGAGGCATTGGGCGCGGTGCCGACCGGCGGCCATTTCTTCGGCGAGCCGCATACGCTGGAGCGCTACGCCACCGCCTTCTACCAGCCGATGCTTTCCAACTGGCAGACTTACGAAGCCTGGCAGGAAGCCGGTGGCCTCGACGCGACCGCGCGCGCAACGCGGCTGTGGAAGAAGGCGCTGGAGGAGTATGCTGAGCCGGCGATGGATCCTGCCGTGCGCGAGGCGCTCGAAGCCTATATGGCGCGCCGCAAGGAAGCGATCGGGCAGGGCGAGCCGTGACTTCAGCGCCGGCGCGAGGCGCTGCCTTTCCGATTCATCTTATCTTCCTAAACCGCTGAATTAACGAGAAAAAACCCATGAAATCGCATGCAAAGGTCGTGGTCATTGGCGGCGGTGTCGTCGGATGCTCGGTGCTGTTCCATCTGGCTCGCCACGGCTGGACCGATGTCGTACTGCTGGAGCGCGACGAACTGACCTCGGGCTCGACCTGGCACGCGGCCGGCGGCATGCACACCATCAATGGCGACCCCAACGTCGCCAAGCTGCAGAAATACACGATCTCGCTCTACAAGGAGATCGAGGAATTGTCCGGCCAGGCGACCGGCGTGCACCTGACCGGCGGCGTGCTGCTGGCGGCAACCGAGGCGCGGCTCGACTGGCTGCGCGGTGTCGTCGCCAAGGGCCGCTATCTCGGCATCGACCTAGAAGAGATCTCGCCCAACGAAGCAGCCGAGCTGATGCCGCTGCTCGATCCAAAGCAATTCGTCGGCGCCGTGCGCAACAAGGAGGACGGGCATCTCGATCCGTCCGGCGTGACGCATGCCTATGCCAAGGCGGCCCGGAAACTGGGTGCGGAGGTCGAGCGCTTCACCAAGGTCGAGGACATCGTGCGCCGGCCCGACGGCTCATGGCGCGTCATCACCAACAAGGGCGAGGTGGTGGCCGAGCATGTCGTCAATGCCGGCGGCCTGTGGGCGCGCGAGGTCGGCCGCATGGTCGGCCTCGAACTGCCGGTGCTCGCCATGGAGCACATGTACCTGATCACCGAGGACATGCCCGAGGTCGCCGCCTGGAACCAGAGGACCGGCACCGAGATCATCCATGCGGTCGATTTCGACGGCGAGCTCTATCTGCGCCAGGAGCGCGGCGGCATGCTGATGGGTACCTACGAGAAGGCCAACAAGCCGTGGTCCGAGTTCCAGACCCCGTGGAATTTCGGCCATGAACTGCTGGAGCCGGACATCGATCGCATCGCGCCGTCGCTGGAAGTCGGCTTCCGGCATTTCCCCGCCTTCCAGAACACCGGCATCAAGCAGATCATCAACGGCCCCTTCACCTTCGCGCCGGATGGCAATCCGCTGGTCGGGCCGGTGCGTGGCCTGCCGGGCTTCTGGGTCGCCTGCGGCGTCATGGCTGGTTTCTCGCAGGGTGGTGGCGTCGGGCTGGCGCTGTCCAACTGGATGATCGAGGGCGACCCCGGCGCCGACATCTGGGCCATGGATGTCGCGCGCTACGGCGACTGGGCGACAATGGCCTACACCAATGCCAAGGTGCGCGAAAATTATTCGCGGCGCTTCTCGATCCGCTTCCCCAACGAGGAACTGCCGGCCGGACGGCCGCTGAAGACGACGCCGGTCTATGACGCCCTCTCGGCCAAGGGCGCGCAATGGGGCGTGTCCTACGGGCTGGAGGTGCCGCTCTGGTATGCCCCTGACGGCGTCAGGGACGAGTTCTCTTGGCGGCGCTCGAGCGATTTCGACCATGTCGCGAAGGAAGTGGCGGCGGTGCGCGGCGGCGTCGGCCTGGCGGAGATTTCCAACTTCGCCAAATACGCGGTGACCGGCGAGGGCGCAGCCGCCTGGCTCGACCGCATGCTGGCCTGCAAGCTGCCGAAGCGCGGCCGCATGACGCTGGCGCCGATGCTGAAGAATGACGGCAGGCTGATCGGCGATTTCACGCTGGCCAACATCGACGACGGCGAGTGGTTCATCGCCGGCTCCGGCATCGCCGAGCAATACCATATGCGCTGGTTCGAGGCGCATCTGCCGAAGAACGGTTCGGTGCGCATCGAGGCGCTGGGACAGAAGTTGACCGGGCTGGCCATCGCCGGACCGAAGGCGCGGGATGTTCTGGCGAAAGTGACGCGCGCGGATGTCGCCAACGCCGCATTCCCCTTCATGGTGGTGGCCAGGATGGACATCGGCATGGCGCCGTGCCTGGTCGGCCGCGTCAGCTATACCGGCGATCTCGGCTACGAGATCTGGGTGGCGCCGGAGTATCAGCGCGCCGCCTTCGGGGCGTTGATGGCGGCGGGCGAGGAATTCGGCATCGGCCTGTTCGGGTCGCGCGCGCTCAATGCGCTGCGGCTGGAGAAAAACAATGGCTCATGGGCGCGCGAGTACCGGCCGATCTACGGGCCGCTGGAGGCCGGCCTCGACCGCTTCGTGGCCTACGGCAAGGAGGCGGACTTCATCGGCAAGGCGGCGGCACTGGCCGAACGCAAGCAGGGCGGCAAGCTCCGGCTGCGCGCCTTCATCGTCGAGGCGGATGATGCCGACGTCATCGGCGACGAGCCGATCTGGTTCGACGGCACCGTGCGCGGCTGGGTCACCTCGGGCGGCTACGCGCATCACGCGAAAAGGTCGGTCGCCATGGGCTATGTGCCGAAGGAGATCGCCGACGAGGCCGACGGCTTCGAGATCGAGATTCTGGGCAAGCGCCATGGCGCGCGCATCCAATCGGCGCCGCTGTTCGACGCCAATTTCGAGCGGATGCGCGCCTGAAACCAGGCGCGCATCCGTTTCGCAGGTCACGCGTTGCGGCGGTTGTCCAGCGCGAAGGCGCCGGCGCCGGCAAACACCAGATAGAGGAAGATGAAGCAGAACGAGATCGCCGAGTCGCCGCCATTGTTGACCGGGAAGAAGTCGCGCGGCGCATGCGCCATGAAATAGGCGATCGCCATCTCGCCAGCCAGAAGGAACGCCACCGGCCTGGTGAACAACCCCAGGGCCAGAAGGATGCCGCCGGCGAATTCAAGGATGCCGGCAGCCAGAGGCAACCCGCTCAAGGCACCAGCGTGCTCGCCGACAGGGAAATTGAACAGTTTCTAGGTGCCATGCTCGATGAATTGCAGCGCAGTCACGATGCGCAGCACGCCGAGCGCCTGTGGCCGGTACTGGGAAAGACCTTCGAAAAGCTTCATCTAAAACTCCATTTTGCCTCCCCGCCTGGCCATAAAATATCGCCCGGCAATGGACCACTCACTTCCGATGCCCTGCCTTCAACAATCGGTGAGTGAAAATGGTTTCATCTCCCAAAAATATTTCCCTTCATGGTTGCATAAGTATCGCTATGGTTGTATTGATGCCGGTATGCCAACCATCCGAGTTCCCTTCGCCATGAAAACAATCGTCATCAGCCTGTTCGCAATCCTTGCAGGCACCAGCTTCGCCATGGCTGCCGACAGCGGCTGTGATGCCTTCAAATGGCCGGTGGCACGCGAGCAGGCACTGTTTGCGGCAGCGCCGGCCGCGCAGTCCGGCGCTGCCCTGACGGTCGGCCAGGCGATGGATTTCACGCTCGCAGCGGTCGACACGGTCAGTTTTGAAGTGCCACCGGACCGTGCGCCGGCAGCCGGCACGTTCGGCGCGACCGCAAGCATCGTCGTGCCGCCTGAAGGAGAGCTGCAGGTTAGCCTGTCGGATGAGGCCTGGATCGATATCGTGCAGGACGGCCATGCCGTGAAGTCGGCTGGGTTCAGCGGTGTGAAGACCTGCCCGGGCATTCGCAAGAGCGTGCGCTTCAAGCTGTCGGCCGGCCCGGCCACCGTCCAGCTCAGCGGCAGCAAGAAGGCCGACCTCAAAGTCGCCGTTCTGACGCCGGAGTAACGCACTAGGGTGAGGTCGGCGGGACGGCGCCCTCTCTGTCTTGCCCGTCCTCCGCAGTAGTTGCGGAGGAGGGCCGGACAATCCGCCCAAGCGGGAGATCGGCTGTTGCTGCCGCTTTCACCAATCGCAATGCGGTGGTTTTACCGCATCGGCGCGATGAGCGCGAAATGCGCGCCTTGCGGATCCGTGCATTGCACGATCCAATCGCCGCCGGGCACCTCCATTGGGCCCATGATAACCTTGCCGCCATTGTCGGTCACGCGCTTGGCCGCGGCGTCGATGGCGGCGACGTTGAAGTAGAACTGCCAGACCGGCACAGGGATCTGTTCGGGCTTATTCATCATGCCGCCGACGGGCTCGCCGCCAAAAGCGAAGACCTGGTAGGTGCCCATCGCCGGGCCCATGTCGAAGTCGCCGGCCTTTGTCCAGCCGAACTGCTCGGCATAGAAATCGAAGGCTGCCGTCCAGTCCGTCGTGTAGAGCTCATGCCAGCCGATGTGGCCTGGCGTTCGCGCCGGCACCGGCGGCTGATCGGGCTGGTTCGGCTGCAGGAACATGAAGGTCGCGCCTTGCGGATCGGCAACGACGGCGAAGCGCCCGACGCCCGGAATGTCGCCGGGTGCGCGGTGCACGGTGCCGCCCGCGTCCTTGAGCGACGCGGTCGCGCCGTCGGCATCCTTGCTATGGATATAGCCGAGCCAGGCGGGCGGCATACCCATCTTGGCGGCATCCTCGGGCAGCGTCATCAAGCCTGCGACGCCGCGCTCGCCGACATTCATGACGATGTAGCGCGGCATGCCGGGCGAGGTATCGAAGGGTTGCCCCTTCCAGCCGACAACGGCTGTGTAGAAGGCCTCGGCGGCGTCGAGGTCGGTTGTCATCAACTCGTACCAGAAGAACGGCATCGGGGATTTCGGCATCGTCATGCTCCTTGGTTTTCGTCGGTTGATCATCCCGTGACCGATCTTAGGATGATCCGGCGACAGGAATCCGACATGGGCCGGAAATCGACGGCGGCAAGGCGCTGTGCCTGCAATCTTGCGCGCCATGCGGTTTTCGCCTTTGCTTGTCCGTCAATGAGGGGATCACGATCATGCGGCAGATGTCGCTCACGCCGGAGCTTGTGGCGCTCTGTCATCGGGAGGAAGCCGATCCAGGTCCGGACGGCAGCTGGACGCAATTGAACGACGATGATTTCCGCGCGCTTGCCCAGCGTCTGTCCGGCGAAGCCGACGAGGGGCCGCTGTGGGTGTTCGCTTATGGCTCGTTGATCTGGAAGCCGGCCTTCGATTCCGTCGAGCAGCAGCGCGCCTCGGCCCATGGCTGGCATCGGTCGTTCTGCCTCGACATGGTTCGCTGGCGCGGCAGCGCCGCGCAGCCCGGGCTGATGATGGCGCTGGAACGGGGCGGCCGCTGCGACGGCGTCATCTATCGCCTGCCGGACGGTGAGAAGCCGGCCCAGATCGAAAGGCTGCTGCGGCGCGAGATCGATGATCACGAAAGCGTCGCCTCGGTCCGCTGGGTTCCGGTGCGCACCGCGCAAGGGCCGCGCAAGGCGCTAGGCTTTTGGGTCGGGGTGACCGGCAGGGGTACCTCGCTCGGCCAGCCGCTGGAGAAGGTGGCGCATGTGCTGGCCCGTGCCTGCGGCCATGTCGGCTCCGGCGCCGAATATCTCTACAACACCGTCAGTCACCTCGAGACGTTCGGCATCCACGACCGCAATCTGTGGCGGCTCCAGGAACTGGTCGCGGAGGAGATCAGGTCGATCCATGGCCCGGGCAGCGAAAGCGCCGGGTCATTCGAGCCCTCCGTGCTTGCCATAACATGAGTATAATTATCATGTTTTTATAGAGCCTTTTCAGCGACTTGGCCGAAAATTGACCAATTGATAAAAAAATAAAACGTGCTAGCCTTCCCCAAAACAAAACAAGGGGAACCGGAATGGCGACTGGTCATTTCAAAGAGGGCATAGCCGGCGGCCGGCTGTCGTCCGAACAGTATGCCGACAATTTTTCCGACCTGCATCCGCCGCTCGACCATCACGAGGCGCTGGTCGAAAGCGATCGCTGCTATTTCTGCTACGATGCGCCGTGCATGAATGCGTGCCCGACCTCGATCGACATCCCGCTGTTCATCCGCCAGATCTCGACCGGCAATCCGCTCGGCTCGGCCAAGACCATTTTCGACCAGAACATCCTTGGCGGCATGTGCGCCCGCGTCTGCCCGACCGAGACGCTTTGCGAGGAAGTCTGCGTGCGCGAGGTGGCCGAGGGCAAGCCGGTGCAGATCGGCCGGCTGCAGCGCTACGCCACCGATGTCGCAATGAGCGAGGACAAGCAGTTCTATGCGCGCGCCGAACCGACCGGAAAATCTGTCGCCGTCGTCGGCGCCGGGCCGGCCGGGCTTGCCGCCGCGCATCGGCTTGCCCGCCATGGCCATGACGTGACCATCCTTGAGGCGCGGCCGAAGGCCGGGGGCCTCAACGAATACGGCATCGCCGCCTACAAGAGCGTCGACAATTTCGCCCAGGCCGAGGTCGACTACGTCACCTCGATCGGCGGCATCGACATCCAGAACGGCAAGGCGCTCGGCCGCGACTACCAGCTGTCCGACCTTATCCGGAACTACGATGCCGTGTTCCTCGGCATGGGGCTTGGCGGCGTCAACGCGCTGCGTGCCGACGGCGAGGGCAGCGATGGTGTCACCAACGCGGTCGAGTTCATCGCCGAACTGCGTCAGGCCAGCGATCTTTCCGGCCTGCCGGTCGGCCGGCGCGTCGTCGTCATCGGCGGCGGCATGACGGCGATCGACGCCGCGGTGCAGTCGAAGCTGCTCGGCGCCGAGGAAGTGACGATCTGCTACCGGCGCGGCCAGGAGCACATGAATGCCTCCGGCTTCGAGCAGGATCTGGCCGCTGCCAATGGCGTCACCATCCGCCACTGGCTGCAGCCGAAGCGGGTCATCGCCGAGAACGGCAAGGTGTCGGCGATCGAGCTCGAATACACGGCGATGGACGGCGACAAGCTGGCCGGCACCGGCGAGCGGCTCACGCTCGCGGCCGACCAGGTGTTCAAGGCGATCGGCCAGAGCTTTGTTCCGGCCGCGCTGAACGGCAGCGGCGCGGAGATCGAACTGGAAGGCGGCCGCATCAAGGTCGATGCCGAGGGCCGCACCTCGCTGGCGAAGGTTTGGGCCGGCGGCGACTGCATCTTCGGCGGCGACGACCTAACCGTTTCGGCGGTGGCGCAAGGCCGCGACGCGGCCGAAAGCATTAACCGGGCACTGACCTCTAACGGGAGGGCATGAGCATGGCAGATATCAGGAACAATTTCGTCGGCATCAAGTCGCCCAATCCGTTCTGGCTGGCCTCGGCGCCGCCGACCGACAAGGCCTACAACGTCATCCGCGCCTTCCAGGCGGGCTGGGGCGGCGTGGTCTGGAAGACGCTCGGCGAGGAGGGGCCGCCGGTGGTCAACGTCAACGGCCCGCGCTACGGCGCGATCTGGGGCGCCGACCGCCGCCTGCTCGGCCTCAACAACATCGAGCTGATCACCGACCGCGAGCTGCAGACCAACCTGCGCGAGATCAAGCAGGTCAAGCAGGACTGGCCGGACCGCGCCGTCGTCGTCTCGCTGATGGTGCCGTGCGTCGAGGAAAGCTGGAAGGCGATCCTGCCGGTGGTCGAGGAGACCGGAGCCGACGGTATCGAGCTCAATTTCGGCTGCCCGCACGGTATGTCGGAACGCGGCATGGGCTCGGCGGTCGGCCAGGTGCCGGAATATATCGAAATGGTGGTGCGCTGGTGCAAGGCAAACACCCGCATGCCGGTCATCACCAAGCTGACGCCCAACATCACCGACATCCGCAAGCCCGCGCGAGCGGCCCACGCAGGTGGAACGGACGCGGTGTCGCTGATCAACACCATCAATTCGATCACAGGCGTCGATCTCGACAGTTTCGCGCCGCAGCCGACCATCGACGGCAAGGGCTCGCATGGCGGCTATTGCGGCCCGGCGGTGAAGCCGATCGCCATGAACATGGTGGCCGAGATCGCGCGCGATGCCGAGACCCGCGGCCTGCCGATCTCCGGCATCGGCGGCATCACCACATGGCGCGACGCGGCGGAATTCATGGCGCTCGGCGCCGGCAATGTGCAGGTCTGCACGGCGGCGATGACCTACGGCTTCAAGATCGTGCAGGAGATGATCGCGGGCCTCGAGAACTGGATGGACGAGAAGGGCCACGCCTCGCTCGCCGACATCGTCGGCCGCGCCACGCCCAACGTCACCGACTGGCAGTATCTCAACCTCAACTATGTGGCCAAGGCGCATATCGACCAGGATGCCTGCATCAAATGCGGCCGCTGCCACATCGCCTGCGAGGACACCTCGCACCAGGCGATCACCAACAT
>NZ_RZOF01000013.1:0-41208 GCF_003998955.1 Mesorhizobium sp. M4B.F.Ca.ET.017.02.2.1
GACCTCACCGTCGGCTCGGGGCTGCATTTCACTGAGGCCGGCCGCATCAGCCTCGACGAGCTGGACGAGCCGCTGCCGGTGGTGCACGCGACCTCGGAACAGCATCTGGAACCAGCCTGCCGGCCGAAGGCCAGGCCAGCCGAGCCGGCGACGCTGACGGCGCGGGAAAGCGAGGTGGTGAACCTGATCGCCGACGGAAAGAGCAACGCTGCGATCGCCGCAGAGCTCAGCCTCAGCGAACACACGGTCAAGCGTCACGTCGCCAACATCCTGCTCAAGCTCGACCTGCCGTCGCGGGCGGCGGCGGCGGCGTTTTCGGCCAGGCACACTGGCCCGGACGGGCCATGAGAGCCATGGCGCTTTTGGGCGAAGCGGCGCGGCGCGGCAGAGCGCTAGGATTTTCTTCATGCAGGCCAGGCGGATTTCGCCGCGAAGCACCTGCCAATGGAGGATGAGATGGAGAAGTCGAACCGGACACTCAAATCGCTGGTGATCGCGGCAGGCATTGGCGCGATCTTCACGCTTGCTCCCGCCAAAGCCGAAGACGCCTCGGCCACCGCTGCCTACAAAGACATCCAGGCGACGCTCGGTTCAGTGCCCGACATGTTCAAGACGCTGCCTGACGTGGCGGTCGCCGGCGCCTGGGCCGAGATCAAGGGCGTGCAGCTCAATCCCAACACCGCTCTCGACGGCAAGACCAAGGAGCTGATGGGGCTTGCGGTGGCGGCGCAGATCCCCTGCCAATACTGCATCTATTTCCACACCGAGGCGGCCAGGCTAAACGGCGCGAGCGACGAGGAGATCAAGGAGGCGATCGCGATGGCGGCCATCGTGCGCCACTGGTCGACGATGCTCAATGGCAGCCAGGTCGATCTCGCCACCTTCAAGAAGCAGACCGACGACGTATTCGCCGCCGTCAAGGCGAAGTCGCAGTGAGGAATGCGTCTGCCCGGCGCTTGAGCCGGGCAGCGCCCCCGATCAATCGAACGTCCCGCCTTACGGCGGGCCATGGAGGAGAAAATGTTGACCAAGACTCAACTGGTGGACGGCGCTGCCATCAAGAAGGCAATCGAGGGCCGTGACGGCAAGCTGCTGGCGAGCTTCTACACCGACGACGCGCTGGTGCGGGTGATCGACCGCAACAATCCGCCGAGCAAGCCGCGCGAAATCCGCGGCCGCGCGGCGATCACCACCTTCTGGGACGACATCTGCAGCCGGGCGATGACCCATAAGGTCGACACCACCATCGCCGATGGCGACAACCTCGCCTTCACCCAGGCCTGCGCCTATCCCGACGGCACCAAGGTGTTCTGCGCGGCGATGCTGGAGCTCAAGGCCGGCAGGATCGCGCGGCAGACCGTGGTGCAAGCCTGGGACGAGTAAGCAAGCAGATCAACAGCGGCTGGGCCGCAAACTCGCAGGAGAACGACAATGTTCAGCGCCAGATGGCAGATCGACGCCAAGTTCGGCCACAAGCAGACCGTGCTCGACATGATGCGGCAATGGGAACGCGACGTCGGCTCGCAGGTCGGCATCTCAGATCTGAACTTCCAGATCATGACCGGATCGATCGGCGCGCATGAATCGAGGATCGAGTCGCACCACCAAGTCGAAAGCCTGGCCCAGCTGGAAGCGTTCTTCGCCAAGCTCGGCAAGATCGAAGCGCACGCCAAATGGGGCAAGGCGCTGGAGCCCTATGTCGTGTCGGGCACCAATGTCTGGCAGATCTTCCGGATCGTCGAATAGCGGCGGCCCCAATCGGCATGCCTGTCGCCCGCAACCGCTCCGGGGCGACAGACGTTGGTCCGGCCGTCAGCCCTTGCGGCCGAAACTGCTGCGCTGCCCCGAAAAGCGCGCCTCCCTGGCCAGCCCCGCTGCCGCCTGGCGGCCGGCCGGGCCCTGATTGGGCAGGGTGGCCTGCTTGGCCAACGCCGCAGCGATCACGGCGTCCGCCTGGCGGGCGCGCTCGGCGGCATTGCCTCCCGGCAAGCCTGCGGCCGCGGCATTGGCGGACGACGGCCGCAGGCGCCTGAACGCGAGGAACAGGAGCAGGGTGCCGAGCGCCGCCGCGCCGGCGGCCAGCATGACACGCGTGCCGGTCATTCCGGCCCGCTCGATCTGTGTCGCCTTCGCGGGATTCTGAACAACCACGAGCTTGTCGCCAACCTGCGGCTCACGGCCTCCGCTCTTGTTCAGGTCCATGGTCGCCTCGACGGCGTCCGCGCCGGCGCCGACGCGCAAGATGCCGGTGAATTTCTGTTTCACCGTCCATTCCTTGTCGGCATGGACCGACTTGAATGCTTCCACCAATTCGCATGGGATCGAGGCGCTGCTGACTGTCTTGTAGACGATCCTGTGCTGGGTCGATTCCATCAGGCATTCGACCGTGACCGCCGTGATTTCGGCCGGCACCTGCGGCCAGCCGCTCTTGGCGATGATGTCCTTGGCACAGAAGAAGGCGACCAGCAGGCAGAAGCCGCCGATCATTGTCAGCTTGATCTTCGAGACAGTCATGCGCGAACCCCCTCGCTGCGTGGTTTCCCGTCAGCGAAGCTGCTCGCACAGGTTGAATATTCAGTAAATCGGCAACCGTCGCCACGCGGCGGCAGTTCAACAGACTTAACGGATGACAACCGGTGAACTGAATACTTTAAGGATGGCAGTCCCGCCGCCATCCTTTTTTGCCCGAAGCCGCAACCTACATCAGGCCTAGCTGCTTGTAGAAACCGAGCGCATCGTAATAGTCGCTCTGGGTTGCGATCTTGCCGTCCTTGAGTGAAAACATCGAGGCCCCGGTGAAGGAGAACTTCTTGCCGGTTGCGGCGGTGCCGTCGGCCCAGGGGCCGGTGTTGGTGCCGGAAAACTCCCATTCGAAGGAGGCGCGGTCGCCCTCGATCACAGGCGCGCCCTTCATCGTCCAGACGGCGTCGGGGACGGCCTTGAGGAAATTGTCGATGACGCCGGTCTTGGCCGCTTCCTTGCCCTTGACGGGGGTGCCGACCGACGCGTCGTAGTAGGTGACGTCGTCGGCGAAATAGCCGGCGGCCTTGGCGGAATCATGAGCGTTCCACGCGGCGAGGTATGCTTCGATAACCGACTTCGCGCTGTCGTCGGCAAAGGCCGGCGCGACGGCAAGGAGCGTGGCGGCAATGGCTGCTGATGTCAGAAACTGGCGGCGATGCATCTTCTTCCTCCCTGGTTTTGAATGGTAGGTTCCCTGCGAATGGCGCTAGCCGTGGGCCACCATGACATGGCGGACGGCGGTGTAGTCCTCCAGCGCGTAGAGCGACATGTCCTTGCCGTAGCCGGACTGCTTCAATCCGCCATGCGGCATCTCGTTGGTCAGCATGAAGTGGGTGTTGATCCAGGTGCAGCCATATTGCAGGCGGGCAGCCGTCGCCATGGCGCGCGACACGTCCCTGGTCCACACCGACGAGGCCAGCCCATAATCGCTGTCGTTTGCCCAGTTCACTGCTTCGTCGACCTCCGAGAAGCGCGTGACCGAGACAACCGGGCCGAACACCTCGCGGCGCACGATCTCGTCCTCCTGCAGCGCGCCGGCAACGACCGTCGGCTGGTAGTAGAAGCCCGAGCCCTCGCCCGGCTTGCCGCCGGTGGTGATCTCGATGTGCTTCAGTTCCGAGGCGCGCTCGACGAAGCTCGACACGCGGTCGCGCTGGCGGCGCGAGATCAGCGGGCCAATCTCGTTCTCGGTGTCGTCCGGCCGGTTGTACTTGATGGTCGAGACGGCGGAGGAGAGGTCGGCGACCAGCTTGTCGTAGACCTTCTTGCCGGCATAGATGCGGCAGGCGGCGGTGCAGTCCTGGCCGGCATTGTAGTAGCCGAAGGCGCGCAGGCCGCTGACCACGGCGCCGAGATCGGCGTCGTCGAAGACGATGACCGGCGCCTTGCCGCCGAGCTCGAGATGCGTGCGCTTGACCGACTTGGCGGCCGCCTGCAGCACCTTCTTGCCGGTGGCGACATCGCCAGTAATCGAGATCATGTTGACCTTGGCATGGTTGATCAGCGCGTTGCCGACGCTTTCGCCACGGCCGAGCACGACATTGACGACACCTTCCGGCAGGATCTCGGCCAGGATCCTGGCCAGCTTCAGCGCCGTCAGCGGCGTCTGCTCGGACGGCTTGAAGACGACGGTGTTGCCGCCGCCGATCGCCGGCGCCAGTTTCCAGGCCATCATCATCAGCGGATAGTTCCAGGGCGCGATCGAGGCGACGATGCCGATCGGGTCGCGCCGGACCATCGAGGTGTGTCCGGGCAGGTATTCACCGGCGACCTGGCCGGGCATCGAACGGACGGCGCCGGCAAAGAAGCGGTAGCAGTCGACGATCGCCGGAATCTCGTCATTGAGCACGGAGTTGATCGGCTTGCCGCAGTTCAGCGCCTCGAGCGCAGCGAATTCCTTGGCCTCGGCCTCGATGCGGTCGGCGATCTTCAGCAGATAGCCGGAGCGCTGCGCCGGCGTGGTGCGCGACCAACTGAGGAACGCTTGTTCGGCGGCACTGACAGCAGCCTCGATCTGCGCCGGGCTGGCTTCAGGCAGGCTTAGAATGGTCGCCCCCGTCTTTGGATTGAGGATCGGCTCCTCGGTCTCGGTGCCCTTCTCGAAGGTCGAGCCGATCAGCATCTGGGTGTCCATAAGATTTCTCCTTGATCAGCGAGTAGCGAATAGCGAGTAGCGAATAGGTTGGCGGTCGACTTTTCCCTTATTCGCTATTGGCTATTCCCTATTCGCTGTTCTTCATTTGCCCGAACCAGCGATCTGGTCGCCGTCGCGGGTCAGGTAATACGCAAAGAGGATCGGCAGCAGCGTCACCAGAACCACGACCATGGCCACGACATTGGTGACCGGACGCTGGCGCGGGCGGATCAGCTCTTCGAGCATCCAGATCGGCACGGTCTGCTGCTGGCCGGCGGTGAAGGTGGTGACGATGACCTCGTCGAAGGACAGCGCGAAGGCGAGCATGCCGCCTGCAAGTAGCGCGGTGGCGATGTTGGGCAGCACGACATGCCTGAAGGTCTGGAAACCATCGGCGCCGAGGTCCATCGAGGCCTCGATCATCGAGCCGGAGGTGCGGCGGAAGCGGGCGACGGCATTGTTGTAGACGACGACGACGCAGAAGGTGGCGTGGCCGAGCACGATCGTCCAGAACGAGAAGGGGATGTCGGCGAGCGCGAAGGCCGAGCGCAGCGCGATGCCGGTGATGATGCCGGGCAGCGCGATCGGCAGGATGACCAGCAAGGAGATGGTCTCGCGGCCGAAGAAGCGCGTGCGCGAGACGGCGGCGGCGCACAGCGTGCCGAGCACCAGCGCGATCGCCGTCGAGATGGCGGCGACGCGGATCGACAGCGACAGCGCCTCCCACACATCCGGGCGGTTCCAGGTGACGGCGAACCATTGCGTGGTCAGCCCCGGCGGCGGCCAGACGAAGCTCTTTTCCTCCGTCGTGAAGGCGTAGACGAAGATCAGCAGGATCGGCAGGTGCAGGAAGAGCAGGCCGCAGGCGGCGGCGATCTTCAGGCCGAGCGGGGCGGAAGGCGAGCCGTCAGAGCGCATCGAAGGCCCCCATGCGCTTGGCGCCCCAGAGGTAGAAGCCCATGATGACGATGGGCACCACGGTGAAGGCGGCGGCGAGCGGGATGTTGCCGGCCGTGCCCTGCTGCGAATAGACGGCCTGGCCGATGAACAGGCGCGAGGTGCCGATGATCTGCGGGATGATGTAGTCGCCCAATGTCAGCGAGAAGGTGAAGATCGAGCCGGCGACGATGCCGGGCAGCGCCAGCGGGAACAGCACGTTGCGGAAGGTCTGGCCGGGCGAGGCGCCGAGATCGGACGAGGCCTCGACCAGATTGCCCGGCACGCGCTCGAGCGCCGCCTGGACGGGCAGGATCATGAACGGCAGCCAGACATAGACGAAGGCGATGAAGGTGCCGGTGAAGGACACCGACAGCGAGTTGCCGCCGACGATCGGCAGCGACAGCCAGGCGTCGAGCAGCCACAAAAGGTTCAGCTTGCCGAGCAGCCAGGTGAGGATGCCCTCCTTGGCGAGGATGAGCTTCCAGGCATAGACCTTGACCAGGTAGCTCGACCACAGCGGCAGCATGACGCCAAGGTAGAACAGCGCCTTCCAGCGGCCGCGCGCATAGCGCGCCGCGTAGTAGGCGATCGGGAAGGCGATGATCGCCGAGGCCAGCGTGACGAGCGCGGCCATCGTCACCGTGCGCAGGATGATGTCGAGATTGGCGGCCTGGAGCAGGTCGCCATAGGTCTTGAGCGTGAACTCGCGGTTGATGAGGCCCGAGAACTCGTCGATGGAGAAAAAACTCTGCGCCAGCAGGGCGAACAGCGAGCCGATATAGACAACGCCGAGCCACAGCACCGGCGGCAGCAGCATCAACAGCAGCAACAGCTTCGGCCGGCGCCAGAACAGGTCGGAGAGCGCGCCGCGCAGGCCGCCGCTGCCCGGCAGGATGGCAGGCGCGGCGGGGTTGGAGTTGAGCGCGGCGATGGTCATGGGGCCACCGTGTGTTGAACGGGATTATGGGAGAGGCCGAGATCCTTCGCCCCCCTCTCTGTCCTGCCGGACATCTCCCCCTCAAGGGGGGAGATTGGCTGTCCCTTCGGGTTTCGCCAATCTCCAACGCGGTAGAATTGGCGGGGCCGAGAAACTGCTGATCTCCCCCCCAGAGGGGGAGATGTCCGGCAGGACAGAGAGGGGGGCCTCGCGCCAACCGTCATCATGCCGGCTCGTCCATTAGATGCAGGTGGTCACGGTTGAAGGTGAGCAAGACCGCCTCGCCTTCCTCAGGCACTGCCGCGCCGGCGGGCACCACGGCGTGCAGTCGCAAGCCGTCGGCGTCGAGCGCCAGCCTCGTCGTCGCGCCGAGATAGTTGGTCGAGACCAGGCGGGCGGCAACGCCGTCGCCGCTCGCCTCGCGCGCAACACGGATGGATTCGGGGCGCAGACTGCCCCAGCGATGCTGGCCGCAATAGCGCTGGACGAAATCCGGCGGCAGCACGTTGGACGAGCCGACGAAGTCGGCGACGAAGCGTGTCCTCGGGCGCTGGTAGATGTCTTCAGGCGTGCCGATCTGCATGATCCTGCCGTCGTTGAAGACGGCGACGCGGTCGGCCATCGACAGCGCCTCGCCCTGGTCGTGGGTGACGAAGACGAAGGTGATGCCGAGCGCCTTCTGCAGCGACTTCAACTCCTCCTGCATGTTCTCGCGCAGCTTGAGGTCGAGCGCGCCGAGCGGTTCGTCGAGCAGGAGCACCTTGGGCTGGTTGACCAGCGCGCGGGCGAGCGCGACGCGCTGGCGCTGGCCGCCGGATAGCTGGCCGGGACGGCGGGCGCCATAGCCAGGAAGCCTGACCAGCGACAGCGCCTCTTCCGCCGCCTTATGGCGCTCCGGCTTGCCGACGCCCTTGACCATCAGCCCATAGGCGACATTGTCGAGGACATTCAGATGCGGAAAGAGCGCGTAGTCCTGGAAGACGGTGTTGACGTTGCGGCGGTAGGGCGGGACGCCCTCGGCGCGCTCGCCGAAAATGGAGATCGAGCCCGAGGTCGGCTGCTCGAAGCCGGCGATCAGGCGCAGGCAGGTGGTCTTGCCGGAGCCCGACGGGCCGAGCATGGCGAAGAACTCGCCGGGCGCGATGTCGAGATCGACGGCGTCGACGGCGCGAACGCTGCCGAAATGGCGGGAGACTTTTTGAAAGGATACGGCCGAGGTCATGGGCTGTCAGTCAGTTGCCGGTTTGGTTCTGTCGGATCGCGATAGCGCGCTGCTTCACCTCCCCCTCGATGGGGGGAGGTCGCGGCGAAGCCGCGGGTGGGGGTGGCTGGCACGGACCCCCACCCCGACGCTGCGCGTCGACCCTCCCCACAAGGGGGAGGGTAATGGATCACCGTCCGCCGATGACGCCGATATAGTCAGACACCCAGCGGTAATAGGGGACGCACTGGTTGTTCTCGCTGGCGCATTTCGACACCGGCGTCTTCCAGAACTTGATCTTGTCGAAATTGTCGTACCCGTTGGTCTTGCAGCCTTCGTCGCCTAGCAGTTCATTGCCCTTGCAGGCGGCGGGCACCACCGGCAGCGAGCCGAACCAGGCCGAGACATCGCCCTGAACCTTGGGCGACAGCGAGTGCTCGAGCCACATATAGGCGCAGTTCGGATGGGCGGCGTCGGCCTCCATCATGGTGGTGTCGGCCCAGCCGGTGACGCCTTCCTCCGGCACGGTCGAGGAGACCGGCTTCTTGGCGGCGACCAGCGTGTTGACCTGGTACGGCCACGAGCCCGAGGCGACGACGCCCTCGTTCTGGAAATCGTCGACCTGGATCGCGGCATCGTGCCAGTAGCGGCCGACAAGCGTGCGCTGGACGCGCAGCAGGTCGAGCGCAGCCTTGTACTGGTCCTCGGTCAGTTCGTAGGGATCCTTGATGCCGAGCTCCGGCTTGTGGAACATCAGGTAGTTGGCGGCGTCGGCGATGTGGATCGGACCGTCATAGGCCTGAACGCGGCCCTTGTTCGATTTGCCGTCAGGCAGGTTCATCTCCTCGAAGACGACATTCCAGCTCTTGGGCGCTTCCTTGAAGACGTCGGTGTTGTACATCAGCACGTTCGGGCCCCACTGATAGGGAACGCCGTAATGCACCTTGTCGACCGTGAACCAGGGGGCGTCCTTCAGCCGGTCGTCGACGCTCTTCCAGCTCGGGACGAGATCGGTGTTGATCGGCTGCACGCGCTTGCCGGCGACGAGGCGCAACGAAGCATCGCCCGACGCGGTGACGAGGTCGAAGCCGCCCTCGTTCATCAACGAGACCATCTCG
Source organism: Mesorhizobium sp. M4B.F.Ca.ET.017.02.2.1 (assembly GCF_003998955.1). Taxonomy (NCBI): domain Bacteria; kingdom Pseudomonadati; phylum Pseudomonadota; class Alphaproteobacteria; order Hyphomicrobiales; family Phyllobacteriaceae; genus Mesorhizobium; species Mesorhizobium sp. M4B.F.Ca.ET.017.02.2.1. Next base: position 8,853 of record NZ_RZOF01000013.1, read on the forward strand.
TCCGACGTGTTGGCGGTCTTGACGTTGACCTTGCAGCCGCTCTCCTTCTCGAAGGAGGTGACCCAGTCATAGCCCTTGTCGGTTTCGCCGCGCTCGATATAGCCCGGCCAGGCGACGATGTTGACCTCGCCCTCGCCCTTGCCGAGTTCCTTGACCTGGGCGACGGCCTGGCCGGAGAAGGTCAGCGCGACCGTCAATGCAGTGCACGACTTCAGGAATGAATTCATCATCGATCTCCCATTTTGGCGCATGTCTCCGATAAGATCACGCGCACCCTCAAAACATTGAAGCGTCCGCCGACCAGGAAAATGGGCGGCGCTCCAAGGGGCCGCACTCTGCGGCGGCTTTTGGTTCCCTAACCGGAGGTTGCTGCGAAATTCCCGGTTTCGCAAATTCATTTATCAGAAAGCCGATATCGGTTTTTCCGATAGATAAATGCGCGAGCTTTCAGGGGCGCTGGCGGACCATGCGCTGCGACTGGGCAAGGCCGATGAAGTCGCGCGCGGCCTGCGGCAGGCTGGAGCCGCGGCGCCAGACCATGCCTACCTGGACCACCGGCAAGGCGCCGGAAATATCGCGCGATTCGATGCGGTCGCCTTCCAGCGACCATGGCCGGTAGACGAGGTCGGGCAGCAGCGCCACGCCGGCGCCGGTGGCGACGAGGCTGCGCACCGCCTCGACCGAGCGGGTGCGGAAGGCGACATGCGGCCTGGCGCCGAGCGCCGCGAGCAGCTTGCCGGTGTTCTCCTCGATCTCGTCGACGGTCAGCATGATCAGCGGCTCCGAGACGATGTCGCTGAGATCGATAATGTCGGCGCTGGCGAGTTTGTGGCTGAGCGGCACCCACAGGCGATAGGCCGAGACCTCGAGGATTTCCGACTGCAGCGCGGTGCGGTCGCGCAGGTTCGAGGTGACCATGACGGCGATATCGAGCTTGCCGCCGATCAAAAGGTGCTCGAGATAGTCGCCATTGTCCTCGATGGCCGAGACCTCGACACCGGGATAGGCGCGACGGTAGCGGGCGAGAAGATCGGACAGCACATAGCCGGCGACCAGCGAGGTGACGCCGAGCTGGAGGCGGCCGCCGGCCACCAGCTGGTCGCCGAAGAAGGCGCGGCGGGCGTCCGACACATCGGCGAGGATCTTGGTCGCGTGGCGCAGGAACTGGTGGCCTTTGTGGGTGATGTTGAGGCCGCGCGGATGGCGCTCGAACAGTTCGACGCCGAGGTCGCTTTCCAGTTCCTTGATCGCCTCGGTGACCGAGGATTGCGAGATGGAGAGGTTCTGCGCGGCGCCGGACACGGTGCCCTGCTCGGCGACGGCGACGAAGAACTGCAGCTGGCGGATGGTGAAAGCCATGGCGGGACTAAACACTGGCGCAGGGCGGAAGGAAAGCGGGCCACTTGGCGGCCCACAACATCGCTGTCCCGGTCTTAGCTGCCGTCGCCACCGGCTATGCTGATCCGCCCGCCGGCCGCGGCGAGCGCCGCGGCGATGTCGCGCGGCGGTGGCAGGTCGGTGGCGAGTTCGGAAAAGCCGTCGAAGCCGCAGACCCGGACCAGACCCTGGCGGCCGAACTTGCTTTGATCGGTGACCACCACAGAGCGCTGGCCGCGCGACAGCACCATGCGGGCGAACTCCGCCTCTTCCAGATCGTAGTCCATCAGGCCGGCGACGGCGTCGACCGCGCCGATGGAGATCACCGCGTGGCTGACGGAGAAGCGGCTGACGAAGTCGATGGCCGAGACGCCGAAGGCGGCGCCGGAATCGCTGCGCAACTCGCCGCCGGCCATGTAGACCTTGTTGCCGTTGACGGTGGCCAGCGTGCGGGCGATGTCCGACGAATTGGTGACGACGGTGAGCCGCCGGTGGCCGAGCAGCTCGCGGGCAAGGAACGAAGTGGTCGTGCCGGTATCGAGCATGACCGACTCGCCATCGCGTATGGTGGCGGCGACCATGCGGGCAATGGCGCGCTTGGCGTCGGCATTCTCGCGCATGCGCCGCTCGAACGGCGCTTCGCCCGCCATTGCCGGCAGACTGACGGCGCCGTGCATCTTCAGGATCGAGCCGTCATTGGTGAGTGGCTTGACGTCGCGGCGCACGGTCTCCAGCGAGACTCCCAGCCGGTCGGCCAGGCTGGCGATGGTGATGGTGCCCTCCTCGTTGAGGAGCCGCAAAATCTCGCCATGCCGTTTCGAATGGATCATACGGGCTTCCAGGATTTTGACCGATTCTAAGGCAATCCTGCCGTTTTTAAAGGAAGTGCTTATACTTTCGGGCAAAACACCCAAAAAAAGTCACGGCTTTTGATTGACAGCCGACCAACACTGGCGTGAGATCGAAGAAAGGTGACAGGCTCGAAAGCGCCACGGGAGGGTGATGGCAGAGCCGCAATTCACGGACCAGATCACCCGGAACGGGCCTGGTGCAAGGCATTTTCAGATCCGCGGGGGCGGATGCCGGGATCACAAACCTGGCCAAGGGGCTCGTCGGTGCGGTGCGGGATACCGGTCCTGGCGTCCCGCACCGACGAGATTTTCCCATTCCCCTCCGCCGTCGCCGCCCTGTCCGTGGCGCTTTGTCGAAGCTCAGCCTAACCAGGGATAGACCGTGACCGTCGAAGACCGCATCCGCGCCCTGCCCTGCTGGACCGGCACGATCGAGATTGAGCCGCTGCCGGGCGGCCTGAGCAACGCCAACTACCTGGTCCAGGACGCGGCCGGACGGCATGTGGTGCGCTTCGGCCAGGATTTTCCGTTCCACCACGTCTTTCGCGAGCGCGAGGTGATGACCTCGCGCGCGGCGCATGCCGCGGGCTTCGCGCCGGCCGTCCGCTATGCCGAGCCGGGCATCATGGTGACGCAGTATCTCGGCGCCAGGACCTATACCGCCGAGGACGTGCGCGCCAACATCGGCCGCGTCGCCGCCCTGATGCGCGGCTTCCACCGCGAAATGCCCAATCACGTCTCCGGCGCCGGTTTCATGTTCTGGGTGTTCCACGTCATCCGCGACTATGCGCGCACGCTGGATGAAGGCGGCAGCCGCAAGCGGGACGAATTGCCCCGCTACCTGACGCTCGCCGATGAACTGGAACGCGCGCAAAAACTGCTGCCTATCGTCTTCGGCCACAACGATCTTTTGCCGGCCAATATTCTCGACGACGGCAACAGGCTGTGGCTGATCGACTTCGAATATGCGGGCTTCAACACGGCGATGTTCGACCTTGCCGGCTCGGCCTCCAACGCCGGCCTGAGCGACGAGGAATCCTTCGCCCTGCTCACCGCCTATTTCATGAAGGAGCCCGACGATGCCATCCGCCGCTCGCATGCGGCGATGCAATGCGCCTCGCTGCTGCGCGAGGCGATGTGGAGCATGGTCTCCGAACTCTATCTTGACGCGCCCGGCATCGACTACGTCGCCTACACCGAGGAGAATCTGACGCGGCTCGACGCGGCGCTGGACCACTACCAGACCAAATACGGAAGGCTGAGCCCATGACTTTGCCCAGCCAGGCCGGGATCGTCGTCATCGGCGGCGGCATCATCGGCTGCTCGACGGCCTATCATCTGGCGCGCGACCACAAGGCCGATGTCGTGCTCCTGGAGCAGGGCAGACTGACCTCGGGCTCGACCTGGCATGCGGCCGGGCTGGTCGGCCAGCTGCGTTCGTCGGCCTCGATCACGCGCGTGCTGAAATACTCAGTCGAGCTCTACAAGGGGCTGGAGGCCGAGACCGGGCTCGCCACCGGCTGGAAGATGACCGGGTGCCTCAGGCTGGCCACCAATGCCGACCGCTGGACTGAGTTCAGGCGGCTGGCGACGACGGCGAAAAGCTTCGGCATGGACATGCAATTGCTGTCGCCGGACGAGGTGAAAAAGATGTGGCCGCTGATGGAGACCGGCGACCTCGTCGGCGCCTCCTGGCTGCCGACCGACGGGCAGGCGAGCCCCTCCGACATCACCCAGTCGCTGGCCAAGGGCGCGCGCATGCATGGCGCGAAACTGTTCGAGGAGGTGCGCGTCACCGGCTTCGCGATGAAGGACGGCCGCATCACCACGGTGAAGACCGACAAGGGCGACATCGCCTGCGACAAGGTGGTGAACTGCGCCGGGCAATGGGCCCGCCAGGTTGGCGCGATGGCCGGCATCAACGTGCCGCTGCAGCCGGTCAAGCACCAGTACATCATCACCGAGAAGATCGACGGGCTGGCGACCGACGCGCCGACGATCCGCGACCCCGACCGCCGCACCTACTTCAAGGAAGAGGTCGGCGGGCTGGTGATGGGCGGCTATGAGCCGAACCCGCAGGCCTGGACGACGGGCGACGTTCCCAACGACTGGGAATTCCGGCTGTTCGACGACGACTACGATCATTTCGAGCAGCATATGGCGCAGGCGATCGAGCGCGTGCCGGCGTTGGCCCATGCCGGCGTCAAGCAGATGATCAACGGGCCGGAAAGTTTTACGCCGGACGGCAATTTCATCCTAGGCGTGGCACCCGAATGCGCCAACATGTTCGTCGGCGCCGGCTTCAACGCCTTCGGCATCGCGTCTGGCGGCGGCGCCGGCTGGGTGCTGGCGCAATGGGTGGTCGACGGCGAGGCGCCGCTCGACCTCTGGGTCGTCGACATCAGGCGTTTTTCCAACCTGCACCGCGACCGGCAATGGGTCTGCGACCGCACGCTGGAGGCCTATGGCAAGCACTACACGATCGGCTTCCCGCATGAGGAATATCTCTCCGGCCGGCCGCGCATCGTCTCGCCGCTCTATGAACGGCTGGGCGGGCACCGCGCCGTGTTCGGTTCGAAGCTCGGCTGGGAGCGGCCGAACTGGTTCGCGCCCGACGGCGTCGAGCCGGAGGACGTCTATTCGATGGGCCGGCAGAACTGGTTCGAGGCGGTCGGCGAGGAACATCGGCATGTTCGTGAGAAGGTCGGCATCTTCGACCAGTCGTCCTTCGCCAAATACGAGATGACCGGCGCGGATGCCTTGAAAGCGCTCGACTGGATCTGCTCCAACGACGTCGCCAAGCCGGTCGGCCGGCTGACCTATACGCAGCTTCTCAACACGCGCGGCGGCATCGAGGCTGACCTGACCGTGTCGCGGCTCGGCGAGGATAGGTTCTACATCGTCACCGGCACCGGCTTCCGCACCCATGATCTGTCGTGGATCGAGGACCATGTCGGCAAGGGGCTCGACGTGGCGCTCAAGGATGTCACGGAGGATTTCGGCACGCTGACGCTGATGGGGCCGCGCGCCCGCGACGTGCTGTCGGCGGTGACGGACGCGGATGCCTCCAACACCGCCTTCCCGTTCGGCCATGCGCGCGAGATCCAGATCGCCGGCCATACGGTCAAGGCGCTGCGCGTCACCTATGTCGGCGAGCTCGGCTGGGAACTGCATGTGCCGATCGCGGCGACCGGCGAGGTGTTCGACGCGCTCATGGCGGCGGGCGAGGCGCACGGCATCCGCCCGATCGGCTACCGGGCGCTGGAATCGCTGCGGCTGGAGAAAGGCTACCGCGCCTGGGGTTCCGACATCACGCCCAACGACACGCCGCAGGAGGCTGGCCTCGGCTGGGCGGTGAAGCTTCGCAAGAACACCGACTTCGTCGGCCGAAGGGCACTAGAGGACGCCGCCGGCGAGGCGCTGAAGAAACGCTTTGCCGGCTTTACTGTCGACGACCCCGCGATCGTCCTGGTCGGGCGCGAGACCATCCTGCGCAATGGCGAGCCGGTCGGCTATCTCACCAGCGGCGGCTATGGCTACACGCTGGGCAAGAACATCGGCTACGGCTATGTGCGCAACGCCGCCGGCGTCGGCGACGATTTTCTCGCATCCGGCGACTATGAGCTGGTGGTGGCGATGGAGCGGACGCCGGCAAAGATCCATCTCGAGCCGATGTACGATCCGGCCGGGGAAAAAATCAAAGCCTAGGGCTTCAGATCACGCGCAGGACCAGGCCGCGGCTGGGCACCGTGTCGGCCTCGCCGGGCATTGAGACATAGGGCGCGGTTTCTTCGACGCGGACGACCGTGCGCCCTGCCTCGAGCGCGGCGACGCGCTTAGCAAAGCCGGCCTCCCACAGCGTGTTCTTGACCGTGAGCACGATAACCCCGCCCGGCCGGCAGATGCGGATCAACTCGTCCAGACCCTCGGCGCCGACATGGCCTGAAGTGAAGACGCCTGCCGAGACGATGCCGGCATAGGCATTGTCCGCGAAGGGCAATGGCCCACCCATCGCCAGGCAGTGAAGCGCCGTGTAGACGCCTTTGGCGGCAGCCTTGTCCAGCATGCCTTGCGAAATATCGAGCGCCTCGACCTTGGGATAGCCGGTGATGGCAAGCCATTCGCCGATCAGGCCGGTGCCGGCGCCGGCATCCAGCAGCGGCGCGGCGCCGCGCGCCAGATGGCGGGCGATCAGCGCCAGGCAGATCGTCGGATGGCGATAACCGGCCGCCGACATGTCGGCGTCGTAGGTCTCGGACCAGCGGTCGTAAAGCGCTGCCACCTCTTCCGGCCGCTTCGCCGCGTAGGCCGCGGTGAGCGGTCCAAGATGCTTGCTGTCTGCCATCTTTCTGTTGCCGCCGCCTGATCGAGTCGACTTTGATCGGATGATAGCCAAATGGCGAAAATTGTGGAACCGTTCCTCCATAAACAAGGTGAGAAGGTAAACACGGGGGCATAATGACGGACGAGGCACGCGCGGCATTGGCCGCGATTCCGGTGCTGGCGGGCTACCAGGGACCGCTGGAACGGCTCGGCGGCCTGACCAATCTCGTCTACAGGGCCGGCGATCTTTGCCTGCGCATCCCCGGCAAGGGCACCGAGGAGTATATCAACCGCGCCAATGAGGCGGTGGCGGCGCGCGAGGCGGCCAAGGCCGGGGTCAGCCCCGAGGTGCTGCATGCCGACGCCGCGACGGGCGTGCTGGTGAGCCGCTACGTCGCCGGTGCCGAGACGATGTCGCCGGAGAAGTTCAAGACGCGGCTCGGCAGTCCGGCGCGCGCCGGCGAGGCCTTCCGCAAGCTGCATTCATCCGGCGCGGTGTTTCCGTTCCGCTTCGAGCTGTTTGCGATGATCGACGACTATCTCAGGGTGCTGTCGACCAAGGATGTGGCGCTGCCCGCCGGCTATCACGACGTGGTGCGCGAGGCCGACAGCGTGCGCGCGGCGCTTGCCGCCCACCCCATTCCAATTGTCGCCTGCCACTGCGATCCGCTGTGCGAGAATTTTCTCGATACCGGTGACAGGATGTGGATCGTCGACTGGGAATATTCGGGCATGAACGATCCGCTCTGGGACCTCGGCGATCTCTCCGTCGAAGGCAAATTCGACGCCGCGCAGGACGAAGAATTGATGCTCGCCTATTTCGGCCGCGCGCCGAAGCCCGCCGAGCGCGGCCGCGTCGTCATCTACAAGGCGATGTGCGACCTTCTGTGGACGCTGTGGGGGCTGATCCAGCTCGCCAACAACAATCCGGTCGACGATTTCCGCGCCTATGCCGACGGCCGTTTCGTCCGCTGCAAGGCGTTGATGGAGACGGCGGAGTTCTCGCGGCATCTTGCGGCGATACGCAAGGGTTAGCCGCCCGAACTGCGAGCCCTAGTTCACGCCCTTCGGCACGTTCTCGGGGGGAACCACCGTCTCCACCACCTTCTGGCGATGGAAGATGAAGATGCCGGCGAGCACGACGATCGCCGAGCCGACCAGGATGCGAAGGCTTGGCACGTCGCCGAAGAAGGCCAGACCAAAGACGATCGCCCACAGAAGCAGGCTGTAGTGCAGCGGCGCCAGCGTCGAGGCCGGAGCCAGCTTCAGCGCCCTGGTGATCATCAGATGGGCGGCGCAGGAGACGACGCCGAGCAACAGCATGGCGCCGAAATCGAGCGCGGACGGTGTGCGCCAGGCGCCGATGGTCAAGACCCCGCCGACAATCAGCGTGCCGATGGTCTGCCAGGTGACGAGCGTTGTGTCGCTGGTGCCGCGCAGACGACGGCCAAGGATGATGGCGAAGCCGAAAGCGATGCTGCCGACCAGCGCAAAGCCGGAAGACATTGAGAAGGCGGCAGAGGACGGCTTCAGGATGATGAGCACGCCGCAGAAGCCGACCAGGATCGCCAGCCATCGCCGCCAGCCGACCTTCTCGCCGAGCAGCAGGTGCGACAGCGCCGCGACATAGATCGGGCCGGCCATGTAGAAGCTCATCACGTCGGCGAGCGGCAAATAGACGACCGCGGCGTAGAAGAACCCGGTATCGAGCGTGGTCGCCACGACGCGCAGGACCTGCAGCATCGGCCGGTCGAGACTGAACAGCTTGCCCGCGCCCTGGTTGGCGATCATCGGACCGAGCACGATGAAGGCGCCGATCGAGCGGATCAGCACCACCTGACCGACCGAGAAGGAGGCGACCAGCCATTTGCCCATCGCGTCGTTCAGCGCGAACATGAAATCGCCGGCCAGCATCAGGAGGATGCCGGCGAGAAGCATGTTCTTGATCGTAAAGCCACGGGCGAAAGACTGAGCCATGGCGGGCGTCCTAGCTTCAAGCCGGGGATTTGACGAGCAAAATCCCGGCAATCCGTAAGACCAGCGACGAAAATCGGCTGGTTCTAGCTCGATTTATGCCTTCGGTTGACATTTTGCGGCCTGCCCGCGATCGACAGGCGCGTTTCCTGCTTTGTCCGCTCCGCCACCACCTTGCCCCGGGCGATGACGCAGAGCCGTTCGGCGCGCAGGCGCACCGCCTCGATCGGATTGCCGGCATCGAGGACGACGAGGCTGGCGCGCTTGCCGACGGCCAGCCCGAGGTGGTCGAGGCCCATGATGGCGGCGTTGACGTTGGTGACCATGTCGAAACAGCGCGCCATGTCGGCCGGGCTCGACATCTGGGCGACATGCAGGCCCATGAAGGCGACGTCGAGCATGTCGGTGGTGCCCAGCGAATACCAGGGGTCGAGCACGCAGTCCTGGCCCCAGCCGACGAGGATGCCGAGCGCCAGCATCTCCTTCACCCGGGTCAGGCCGCGTCGCTTGGGGAACGTGTCGTGGCGGCCCTGCAGCATGATGTTGATCAGCGGATTGGGGATCGCCGCCACGCCGGCCTCGGCGATCAGCGGCAACAGCTTGGAGACGTAGTAATTGTCCATCGAATGCATGGAGGTGAGGTGCGAGCCGGCCACCCTGCCCTGCAGGCCGAGCCGCTCGGTCTCATAGGCAAGCTGCTCGATGTGGCGCGACAGCGGATCGTCGGTCTCGTCGCAGTGCAGGTCGACCATGAGGCCGCGTTTGGCGGCGATTTCGCAGAGCTCGGTTACTGAGCGCGTGCCGTCGGCCATGGTGCGCTCGAAATGCGGGATGCCGCCGACAATGTCGACGCCGAGGTCGAGCGCGCGGATGGTGTTTTGACGCGCCGTCGGCGAGCGGTAGAGCCCGTCCTGCGGGAAGGCGACGAGCTGCAGGTCGATATAGGGCGCGACGGTCTTCTTGACCTCGAGCAGCGCCTCGACCGCCAGCAGCCGGTCGTCGCAGACATCGACATGGGTGCGGATGGCAAGCAGCCCCATCGACACCGCCCAGTCGCAATAGGCGAGCGCCCGCTCGCGCACCGCCTCATGCGTCAGCAGCGGCTTCAGTTCGCCCCACAGCGCGATGCCTTCGAGCAGCGTGCCGGAGGCATTGATGCGCGGAATGCCGTAGGAGAGCGTGGCGTCCATATGGAAATGCGGATCGACGAAGGGCGGCGAGACCAGATTGCCACGCGCGTCGATCACCGTGCCTGCGGCGGCGGTCAGTTCGGGCTCGATCGCGGCGATCGTCTCGCCGGCGATGCCGATGTCGGCAACCCTTCCGTCCGGCAGCGTGCCGCCGCGCACGATCAGGTCGAAATCCATCTTCCGTCATCCCCTTGGTAGAATCAGCGCCATCGCGGCGCAAAAGGCGGTCTGCCGCAGTCGTTTCGTTCCGCAAGTGCGAAAGGTTCCATCCGGCGGCAACTCGCTCTATAAGCCGCCTCTCGCCCTCGTGGCGAATCCGAAATTCGCTCAGAGACTCCAGCCAGGCACGGGATCAGCCGTTTGTTTCGTTTCTTCCGTTCGTCGGAAAACCAGAGCCTCATCGCGAGGTTGGTGAGGGAATCCTTTCACCAACACAAGTTCGGCTATGGCGCAGCCATAGTGTCGATGCTGGTGGTGGCCGCCACGACCGCCGCCAGCGCCTGGATCCTCAGCGTAATCACCAATGAATTCGTGATCTACAAGAGAGTCGAACGCGTCAACTGGATTGCCTTTGCGGTCGCCGCAATCTTCATCGCCAAGGGCATCGCCAATTTCGTCCAGGCCTATTTCATGAGCCGGGTCGGCAACGCCATCATCGCCGACCGGCAGCGCAAGATCTATGACCGGATCCTGGCGCAAGGCATCGAGTTCTACCATTCGACCTCGTCATCCGACCTGATCACGCGCATGACCAACAACGCGCAGGCCGCACGCAGCGTCCTCGACCTCGTCGTCACATCCTATGTGCGGGACCTGGTGACCTTGATTGCCTTGGTGGCCGTCATGGTCTGGAAGCAACCGGCGTTGTCCCTGATCTGCTTCGTCGTCGGGCCGGTCGCGATCTACGGCGTCAACCGCATCCTGAAGCGCATCCGCAAGATTGCGTCGATGGAATTCCGCTCGCTCGGCCAGATCGTGCATGTGATGCAGGAGACGGCGATCGGGGTGCGTGTCGTCAAATCCTTCAACCTCGAAGGCGCGATGCGCAAGCGCATGTACAAGGCGGTCTCCGACGTCGAGAACCGCGCCAACAACATCGCCACACTGGAAGCCGCCACCAGTCCGGTGATGGAAACGCTTGCCGGGCTGGCGATCGCCGGTGCGATCTTTGTGAGCGGTTTCCTGGTTTTGCAGGGCGGTCAGATGCCGGGCAACATCATGGCTTTCATCGGAGCGCTGCTGCTGGCCTATGAGCCGGCCAAGCGCCTGGCACGCGTGCGCATCTCGCTTGAGACCGGCATCGTCGGCGTGCGCATGATGTTCCAACTCGCCGATCGGCCGCTGACCCTTTCCGAAAAGCCGGACGCCACACCGCTGCGACCGGGGCCCGGCGAGATCAGGTTCGAAGACGTAACTTTCGCCTATCCCGAGAGCGCGCCGGTCTTCAAAGACTTGAACCTCACCCTGGCGCCCGGCAAGATGACGGCGCTGGTCGGGCCGTCGGGCGGCGGCAAGTCGACGATCCTCAATCTGATCATGCGCATGTACGACCCGCAGAGCGGCAAGGTGGCGTTCGACGGCCAGGATATCTCGCATGCCACGCTCGCCTCGCTCAGGCAGAAGATCGCCTATGTCAGCCAGGACACGTTCCTGTTCGCCGGCACCGTCATGCACAACATCCGCCTCGGCCGTCAGGATGCGACCGAAGCGGAGGTGATCGCCGCCGCCAAGGCCGCCAACGCCCATGACTTCATCAGCGCCATGGCCAAGGGCTACGAGACAGAGGTCGGTGAGAACGGCTCGCTACTGTCCGGCGGCCAGCGCCAGCGCATCTCGATCGCGCGCGCCATGCTGCGCAATGCCGAAATCCTGCTGCTCGACGAGGCGACCAGCGCGCTCGATGCCGAGTCGGAAGCGCTGTTCCGCGACGCGCTGCAGCAGCTCACGGTCGGGCGCACAACCATCGTCATCGCGCACCGGCTGTCGACCGTGCATCAGGCCGACACGATCGTGGTGCTGGAGAACGGCAAGGTGCAGGAAAGCGGCCCGCACAAGACCCTGCTCAAGCAGGGCGGGCTGTATCAGAAGCTTTATGAATATCAGCTGATGCCGTGAGCTTACCCTCCCCCTTGTGGGAAGGGTCGCGGCGAAGCAGCGGGGCGGGGGTCGGCGCCGCCCCCCACCCGGACCTTCGGTCCGACCTCCCCACAAGGGGGAGGTAGGGGTCGCAGCTTAACCCTACTCCGGCACTTTCCGCACCGCACCCTTGTCGGCGCTGGTGGCGAAGGCGGCGTAGGCGCGCAGCGCGGTCGTGACCTTGCGCTTGCGCTTTTCCTCCGGCTTCCAGGCATCCGCGCCCTTGACCGCCATGGCCGAGCGGCGGGAATCGAGCTCGGCCTCGCTGACCGCCAGATGGATCTTGCGGTTCGGGATATCGATCTCGATCGTGTCGCCTTCCCGGACCAGGCCGATCAGCCCGCCTTCGGCGGCTTCCGGTGAGACATGGCCGATCGACAGACCCGACGTGCCGCCGGAGAAGCGGCCGTCGGTGATCAGCGCGCAGGCCTTGCCGAGGCCTTTCGACTTCAGATAGCTGGTCGGATAGAGCATCTCCTGCATGCCGGGGCCGCCGCGCGGACCCTCATAGCGGATGACGACGACATCGCCGGCCTTGATCTCATTGCCGAGGATCGCCTTGACCGAAGCGTCCTGGCTTTCGAACACCCTGGCCGGACCGGTGAACTTCAGGATCGACTCGTCGACGCCGGCGGTCTTCACGATGCAGCCGTCGAGCGCCAGGTTGCCTTTCAGCACGGCAAGGCCGCCATCCTTGGAGAACGGCGTCTGGGCCGAGCGGATGACGCCCGTTTCACGGTTCGTGTCGAGGTCGTCCCAGCGGCGGTCCTGGCTGAAGGCGACCTGCGTCGGCACGCCGCCGGGGGCGGCGAGGAAGAAGTCGCGCACATTCTGGCTGGAGGTGCGGGAAATGTCCCAATGGTCTAGCGCCTCGCCAAGCGTCGCCGTGTGCACCGTTGGCAGGTCACGGTTGATCAGCCCGGCATTGTCCAACTGGCCGAGGATGGCCATGATGCCGCCGGCGCGGTGGACGTCCTCCATGTGCACGTCGGACTTGGCCGGCGCCACCTTGCAAAGCACCGGCACCTTGCGCGACAGCCGGTCGATGTCTTCCATGGTGAAGTCGACCTCGCCCTCGTGGGCGGCGGCCAGGATATGCAGAACCGTGTTGGTCGAGCCGCCCATGGCGATGTCGAGCGCCATGGCGTTCTCGAAGGCGCCCTTGGAGGCGATGCTGCGCGGCAGGGCGCTTTCGTCCTCCTGCTCGTAGTAGCGCTGGGCGAGGTCGACGACGAGATGGCCGGCCTCGACGAACAGGCGCTTGCGGTCGGCATGGGTGGCAAGCGTCGAGCCATTGCCGGGCAGCGACAGGCCGAGCGCCTCGGTCAGGCAGTTCATCGAATTGGCGGTGAACATGCCCGAGCACGAGCCGCAGGTCGGGCAGGCCGAGCGCTCGATGACCTTGACGTCCTCGTCGGAGATCTTGTCGTCGGCGGCTGCGACCATGGCGTCGACGAGGTCGAGCGCCTGCGTCTTGCCGGCCAGCACCACCTTGCCGGCCTCCATCGGTCCGCCGGAGACGAAGACGGTCGGGATGTTGAGGCGCAGCGAGGCCATCAGCATGCCGGGGGTGATCTTGTCGCAATTGGAGATGCAGACCATGGCGTCGGCGCAATGGGCGTTGACCATGTATTCGACGGAGTCGGCGATCAGCTCGCGCGACGGCAACGAATAGAGCATGCCGTCATGGCCCATGGCGATGCCGTCATCGACGGCGATGGTGTTGAATTCCTTGGCGACGCCGCCCGCCTTCTCGATCTCGCGCGCCACCAGCTGGCCGAGATCCTTCAGATGGACATGGCCGGGCACGAACTGGGTGAAGGAGTTGACGACCGCGATGATCGGCTTGCCGAAATCCGAATCCTTCATGCCGGTGGCGCGCCACAGGCCGCGGGCGCCGGCCATGTTGCGGCCATGGGTGGTGGTGCGGGAACGATAGGCGGGCATGCAATTTTCCTTAGCTGGCTGGCTGCGCCCGGTGCGGTGCGCGGCGGCGCTGAATTCAGGTCGCAGGCGTTATAGACGCCGAAGCCTGGTCTGGCCACAATTTTGCGGTGCGCCAGATTTTCCAGGAAAATTCGATGCCATTGTCGGATCGCGCGCCCCGCGGCCGTCCTTGGACAGACGGCACGGAATGGCACCATTCCCGGAGTCAGCCGTTTCATCGTAAGAAGCAACCCGAGGAGCACGAGATGCAAAAGATCACCACCTGCCTATGGTTCGACGATCAGGCCGAAGAGGCGATGAATTTCTACGTGTCCATCTTCAAGAATTCGAAGGTGCTGAGCGTGATGCGTTGGCCCGAAGGCCACGCCGATGAAGGCAAGGCGCTGGTGACCACGTTCGAACTCGACGGCGTGCAGTTCCAGGCGCTCAACGGCGGACCGCAATTCAAGTTCAACGAGGCGATGTCACAGTCGATCGACTGCAAGACGCAGGAAGAGGTGGACTATTTCTGGGACAGGCTCATCGAAGGCGGAGGCGAACCGTCGCAATGCAGCTGGCTCAAGGACAAGTTCGGAGTGTCCTGGCAGGTCGTGCCGGAGCAGTTGCCGCGGCTGCTTCTCGACCCGGACAGGGCCAAGGCCGGCCGCGTGATGTCGGCGATGATGGAGATGAGCAAGATCGACATCGCCAAGATCGAAGAAGCGGCCCGTGGCTGAGTGAAATCTCAAACGCCGGCGCCGCCCCTCAACCGCCCTTCGGGCACCTTCTCCCCGTGAACGGGGAGAAGGAAAAAGGAGTGACACTACGCCGCCTTGTCGCGGACCTGGTAGTCCTTCACCGCGGCGAAGCGGATCGCCTTCCAGCGCTCGGCTTCGTAGTTGAGCGAAAAGGCGTGCTGGGCGAGGAACACCGGATCGTTGTCGAGATCGCGGGCGATGTCGCCGCGATGCGCTTCGATGAAGCGCTGCACCTCCGCCCTGTCGTCGGCCGAGATCCAGCGGCAGACGGAAAAGCGCGACATTTCGAAGTCGACCGGCAGCGTGTACTCGATGTTCAGCCGTTCCTTGAGCACGTCGAGTTGCAGAGCGCCGACGACACCGACGATGGCTGGCGAGCCGTCCTCGGGTGAGAACAGCTGCACCACGCCTTCCTCGGCCATCTGGTGCAGGGCTTCCTTCAGCTTCTTGGCCTTCATGGCATCGCCGAGGCGGACGCGGCGCAGGATTTCCGGAGCGAAGTTCGGCACACCGCGGAACAAGATCTCCTCGCCCTCGGTCAGCGTGTCGCCGATGCGCAGCGTGCCGTGGTTGGGGATGCCGACGACGTCGCCGGCGAAGGCCTCGTCGGCGGTGACGCGGGTGCGGGCGAAGAAGAACTGCGGCGCCGACAGGCTCATCGGCTTGCCGGTGCGCACCAGCTTGGCCTTCATGCCGCGCTCGAGCTTGCCGGAACAGACGCGCACGAAGGCGATGCGGTCGCGGTGGTTGGGGTCCATGTTGGCCTGGATCTTGAAGACGAAGGAGGTCATCTTCTCCTCGGTCGCCTCGACCTTGCGGCTGTCGGCCTCCTGCGCGCGCGGCGGCGGCCCGAAGGCGCCGAGCGCCTCGATCAGGTCGCGCACGCCGAAATTGCGCAGCGCCGAGCCGAAATAGACCGGCGTCAGATGGCCCTCGCGGAAGGCGTCGATATCAAGGGGTCTGCACGCTTCCCGCGCGAGTTCCAGCTCCTCGATGAAGGCTTCCCGCTCATTGTCGGGCAGCAGCCCGGCAACGCGGTTGGAATCGGGACCGTTGACCGGCGTGCGCTCCTTCTCGTCATCGCTCTTGCGCACGGCGTTCAGCGCCAGATGGTAGGTGCCCGAAAAGGTCTTGCCGCGGCCGATCGGCCAGGTGACAGGCGCGGTGTCCAGCGCCAGCTTCTGCTCGATCTCGTCAAGGATCTCGAAGGGATCGCGGCTCTCGCGGTCCATCTTGTTGACGAAGGTGATGATCGGGATGTCGCGCAGCCGGCAGACTTCGAACAGCTTCAGCGTGCGCGGTTCGATGCCCTTGGCGGCATCGATGACCATGACGGCCGAGTCGACCGCCGAGAGCGTGCGATAGGTGTCGTCGGCGAAATCCTCGTGGCCGGGCGTGTCGAGCAGGTTGAAGACATTGTCGTCATACTCGAAGGTCATCACCGAGGTGACGACCGAAATGCCGCGCTCGCGCTCGATCTTCATCCAGTCGGACCGGGTCTGGATGCGGTCCTTCTTGGCCTTGACCTCGCCGGCAAGCTGGATCGCGCCGCCGAACAAAAGCAGCTTTTCGGTGAGCGTGGTCTTGCCGGCGTCGGGGTGGGCGATGATCGCGAAGGTGCGACGGCGCGATACCGCGTTTTCGATGTCTTCTGCCAAGTCGTGGAATCCTGTCTGTGGCGCGGGCTTCTAGCAGCGCTTTTCCGGCCTGTCGACAGTTTCGGGCCGATCGGTCCGAGGCGACCGGAAATCGGCCGCGCAGATCAGTTCCACAGCCAGCCGCGACCATCCTTGCTGCCGTAGCGGGTGACCAACGCGATCTCGGAGCGATCAATGCCGATGTCGCGCAGCAGGTGGTCCGGAAATTCGTGAAGCCGCGCCCGGTCCCTGCGAATGCGGATTATGCGGGCGAAGGCGCCGACGCCGAAACGATCGATGGCCGTCACGAAGAAGCGCCAGCCGAAGGGCCGATCGATGGTGAATTCCAGTTCTTCAAGGGATGACATTGTCGTATTTCCTTCTGTTTGAACGATGGGAGATCGGGAGGGCCATACAATGACCCTCCCGATGCGGTACCGGTCTTGGCTGCGTCAGGACTGATCGTTGGCGCAGCTCACATAGGGGTTCCAGTCGGCGAACATGCCGGCCGGATTGTGCCGCCAGTGCCAGACATGCAGCTCGTAGTAGGGGTCCACCGGATGGACGCCCACGGTCGTCTTGCGCTGCAGGGTGCGGCCGAGGAACTCGGGAACGCCCTTGTCCTTCCAGTCCTTCTCGAAGACGATGTACTCCATGCCGACGAGCTGCATGGAGCCGTCCGGCTCCGGCTCGTAGGTCAGCACGTCCGGCTCGGCGAGAACGAGCTTGCCATCGCCGGCACGGCCCGGATGGATGAAGTGGACCCCCATCGTGCCGTGCTCGTCATGCGTCGTGCATTCGAAGAGCTGCTGGTAGCCTTCGGCCTTGGCGACCTCGATGTTGACGTACCTGGCCGCCATTTCCCGAGACCGGTTGAGCACCGGGTCCGGCGTATCATGGGCATCCGCGGTGCCGCAGGCGAGCGCGGAGGCCCAGATGGCGCCGGACAACGCCGTGCCGAGGACGAGATTTGCGAAGAGTTTCACCACCGGTCCCTCCCCGTCAGGCGCTGGCGTGCGCCGTCGTCGGATCGAACAGGCGCTTCACCTGCGTGATCTTGGTGGCCGGGAAGCCGCTCATCTTGGCGTGGCGCTGGATGATCGCCTCGTCCTTGGCGAGATAGACGCAGAAGGTCTTGTCGTCGGTGACGAACGACTCCACCCACTGGATTTCGGGACCAAGTTCGGCGAGGACGGCGTTCGAGGCCTTGGACGCGTCGCGGAGCTGCTCGCGCTCAAAGGTGCCGACCTTGGGAATGTCCCGTTCGATGATGTACTTCTGCATTTTCGTAGTCTCCTCATCTTGGCTTCAAAAGCCGGCTGGCGGCCCGACCAGGTCGCTGCCGGTGACATGCCTGGGGTTGCTGGGCTAAAGTGCCGCTTGGCTCGCCAGGCACGGGAAGAATGACAGGAGGGGCGGCCGACAGTCCTTACGCCGCGCTTATCTTCTCCTGATCCTTTGCCCATTGTCGTTGGAGGGAATGCTGCCGATGGGGGTCTATTGCTTCGGCGACTTCGAGCTGAACGAGGAATCCCGCGCCCTTCGCCTCGCCGGCAGGGAGGTCGAGGCGCAGCCGCTGGTCTTCGACTTCCTCGCCATGCTGCTGCGAAATCAGGAGCGGGCGCTGAGCAAGGACGAACTGCTCGAAACGCTGTGGCCGGGCGTCACGGTGACGGAGGCCTCGCTGCAGCGCGTGGCGAGTCTCGCTCGCAGCATCCTTCGCCAGGGCGGAATTGAAACGGCGCTGCGCAACCTGCCCCGGTTTGGCTACCGGATCTACCTGGATTCACCTGCCGCTCCGGAAAACAAGATCGTTCCGGCCGGCGAGATGAGCAAGCCTTCGAGCCCCGGCTCGCCAATCCTTTTGGCACGCGCGGCCGTTGCGGCCAGAAAATGGCGTGAGGCCGCGGCCTCCTTCGCCGAAGCAGACGCCACCGACGAGTTGTTGACGGCCGATCTCGAAGAATGGGCATTGGCACTGGAGTGCATGGGACGGCCGGCGGAAGCCATTCCGCTCCTGGCGCGCGCGGTGACGGAGTACGGCGTCGCCGGCGAACGCCTGCGCGCGGCTTCTCCGGCAATCACCCTTGCCATGATCCATCTGGAGAGAGGAGAGCTTGCCGCCGCCAATGGCTGGCATAAGCGTGCCGCGCAGTTGATCGATGGCGCCACCGAGAGCAGGGAGCATGGCCTCTGGTGCTGGATGGGCGCGCGCATCAAGGGCGCGGAAGCCGAGCCGGAGCACGCGCTCGCGCTCGCCGAGCAGGCTTTCGAGGTCGGTAAGCAGCTCGAGGATCCGGTCGTCGAGTCGCTCGGTCTCATCTATCGCGGCTTCTTCAAGCTTTGCCTTGGGGAAACAAGGTCCGGGCAGGAAGACCAGGATTTTGCCGCAGCGCTTGGTCTCTCCAGCGATGTCGACCCGATCGTCGGCGGTATCCTCTACTGCAACATTCTCTGGGCCTGCCGAAATTTCGGCGACTGGGCGAGAGCCAACCAATGGACCCTCAGCTACGAGGGCTGGTGCAGAGGACACGGGCTGGAGGAACTCACGGGCTCGTGCCGGCTGCATCGGGCCGAGGTGCTCGGCGTCCATGGCACGCTGAAAGAGGCGGAGACCCTGGTGCGTGCCGCGCTCGACCAGCTTGCGCTCGACGCGCCTTGGGCCACTGGCGATGCGCTGCGCGTCCTGGGTGACATTCATCTTGCCGCCGGCGATTTCGTCGAGGCAGAAACAGCCTATCGCGCGTCCCACGCCGCGGGCTGGGACCCGCAGCCCGGCCTTGCGCTGCTGCAGCTCGAGCAGGGACAGGCGGAGGCCGCTTTCAGCGCGCTCGAGCGGTCCCTGGTTGGGAACCGCTGGCCAACCCTGCAGCGGCGCGGCATGGTCCTTGCCACGCTCGCCAAGGTGGCGGCGCGGACCGATCGGCTGGAGCGCGCGAAGCAGGTGATCGCCGAACTGGAAAGCGAGCCGCAACGTTGGCCGATGGCCTCGATCCGGGCGCTGACTGCCGAGGCCAAGGCGGAACTGTTCATGCGGGAAGATCGCCTCGTGGAAGCGGCGTGGGAGCTGCAGACCGCATGCTCGCGCTGGGCCGAGATCGGCTCGCCGACCAGCTGCGCGGATGCCAGGCTTTCGCTCGCGGCGCTGCTCATCCGGCTGGGTGACCGCACCGGCGCGGAGCTGGAGCTCGGCACGGTGCTCGCGGTCGCGAAGAAAGTCGACTCGCCGCGCCTCATGCGGCGGTACGACGAGTTGAAAGGGCTGCTCGCCGGCACCAAGCAAGAGGCGCTTGGGTAGCGCATGGACGCCTTCTCGCTTGAGGTCGGCTCGGTGCGATGGCATGACGGGAAACCCCGATGGAGCCCGGCATGAGCAGCGCGAAAGAAGTCATCGTCATCGGCGCCGGCATCATCGGTGCCTCGATCGCCTGGCATCTGACGGGAGCCGGGGCGCGGGTGACGGTGATTTCGGATAGCGGCGCGGGTGGCGTCGCGACACCCAATTCGTTTGCCTGGATCAATGCCAGCTGGGGCAACCCCGAGACCTATTTCCGGCTGCGCCGGCGCGCCATGGCCGAATGGACAAGGCTGGCGAAGGATCTGCCCGGCCTGCCGCTCGCCTGGTGCGGCGGCCTGTGCTGGGACATGCCGGCGGACGAGCTGGAGGCCTATGCGGCCGAGCATTCCTCCTGGGGCTATGGCATCGAGCGCGTCGACCGCGACCGGGTGGCCCGCATCGAGCCCAATCTCACCGAGCTTCCGGAGCTTGCGCTCTATGTGGCGGAGGAAGGCGTCGCCGAGCCGGTTGCCGCTACCAGGGCGCTGCTGGCCGATGCCGAGCGGCGCGGCGCGAAGTTGGCAACCGGAACCGTCACCGCCCTGGTGCGATCCAATGGCAAGGTCACGGGCGTGGAGATGTCCGGCGAGCAGCTTACCGCCGACGAGGTGGTGATCGCGGCCGGCGCCGGAGCTCCGGGGATCGCCGAAACAGTCGGGGTCAAGCTGCCGATCGAAACACCGCCCGGCCTGATCGTTCATTCGCGCCCTTACAAGAAGCTGCTCAACGGGCTGGTGCTGGCCGAGCGGCTGCACATGCGCCAGACGGCCGAGGGCCGCATCATCGCCGGCTCGGATTTCGGCGGCGCCGATCCGGGCGAGAATGCGGAGGACACGGCGCGCGAGCTGTTCAAGGCGACGAAGGCGATGCTGGGCGGCGCCGAGGGGCTGGAGCTCGATTTCCACACGGTCGGCTACCGGCCGACCCCGGTCGACGGCTTCCCGATCATCGGCCGCGCCGAGGGGATGGACGGGCTCTATGTCGCCGTCATGCATTCCGGCATCACGCTGGCGCCGGCGGTCGGTCTTTTTGCGGCCCGCGAAATCCTCGACGGCGAGCGCGATCCATTGCTTCAGCCTTACGGGCTTGGCCATTTCTCTCAATAGCCGGTCGGCCTGCGATAGCCGCCAGTGAGTGGCGCGATCGCTGACGCGATGCCGAGCAGCCGCGTCTCGGACCATCGCCTGCCGACCAACTGCAGGCCGATGGGCAGGCCCTCTCTATCGTACCCGCCGGGTATCGTCAGCGCCGGATGGCCGGAATAATTGAACACCGCGCCATAGGCCGGCAGCATCCAATAGTTCTCCTCTCTGCCGTTGACCTCGATCGCCGTCCCCGGCGCGCAATGCGGGAAGGCGGTGGTCATGGCGACTGGGCAGAGCAGCGCATCGCAGCTTTCGAAGAACCGGTCCCAGCCGAGAATCGAGCGGTCACGGCGGGCGAGCGCCGTGAACCAGCGCGAGACGGGCGTCGGCTGCTCCGGCGGGTCCGGCTGCGCGGCCTCCAGCATCATGCCGATCAGCGCGCCGCCCTCGGCGAGATCGTCGTGCAGATCGAGCCGGGGCAATTTTGCCTCATCGACCATGGCGCCTGCCGATCCGAGCTTCTCGCCAAGCTTCTCGACGGCGGCGCTGATCTCGCCAGCCACCGGGAAGCCAGGGAAGGTCGTGGCGACGGCGAAGCGCAGCGTGCCGACGTCCGGCGTATCCGTAGCCTCGACCGGCACCGGCGCAAGGTCGGTGTCGCCTCCATCCGGTCCGGCGATGATCCGGTAGATCAGTGCCAGGTCCTCGGCGCTGCGCGCCAGCGGGCCGAGGCACGACATCAGCCGGACGCTGCGCGCCATCCCGCCCGGATCGGGAAAAGCGCCGGCCAGCGAAACGCGGTGCTCGGTCGGCTTCAGGCCGTAGACACCGCAGAAGGCAGCCGGCAGCCGGATGGAATCCTGCATGTCGGTGCCGACCTCGAACGGCGTCATGCCCGCTGCAACAGCCGCCGCCGCGCCGCCGCTGGAGCCGCCTGCGGTGCGCGACAGATTCCAGGGGTTGCCGGTGTGGCCGAACAGTGGATTGTCCGATTGCCAGTCGCTGAGCATGGTCGCGACATTGGTCTTGCCGATCAGTATTGCGCCAGCCGCCTTCAGCCGCGCCACGACCGGGCTGTCCTTTTTCGCCACATAGTCGGCAAACGGCGGGAAGCCGACCGTGGTCTTCATGCCGGCCGTGTCGTGCGTATCCTTCAGGGTGAAGGGCACGCCGTGCAGCGGACCCAGCGCATCGCCGCGCGCCAGCGCAACGTCCGCCTGCCTGGCGCGCTCGCGAGCCCCTTCCCTGTCGAGGGTGACGATGGCGTTGACCGCCCCGTTGCCCCTGTCGATCTGCGCAAGATGCGCATCCAGCGCCACCACGGCCGAGATTCTTCGCGCGGCGATCGCGGTGGCGAGATCGATGGTCGAGGCGAAGGCGATGTCCATGACGAATGCTCCGGCTTGCTGGCCGCGCCCGCTGATCAAGATGGCGGACTGTGGCGCGGCTTCAAGCCGAGTTCAGCATCCGAGGATCGGCCTCGCTTGATCGGGATTGCGCTGGTATGCGCGGCCAGATGGTTCAGCTCGCGAGCGCCAACTCCGCCAGAGCCGGAGTAAAGGGCCGAACGACCATGCCATCGCGTGTGATGGTGACGAAGCTCGATGGCGGGATCGCCTGCCACTCGCCGCCTTCGCGGTCGAAGGGCTCCGAGACGATGCAGCGGCCCCTTCCAAAGGCCGAGGTGTAAAGCGTCGGCGCATGATCGTCGGTGGCGTAGCGCACGGCGTGCAGTGCCTTGCCGTCCGAGAAGGCGGCGGTGAGCTTCAGCGCCGGGTCCAGACCGGCGCGGCGCGAGGCGTCGAGCACGCGATTGGCGGCGCGCGTTGCCGCGCCATGCGGATCACGCGACAGGCCCTCGTCGATCATCAGCAGGAAGAACAGCTCGGAATCGGTGCTGCCCGAGCGCCGGTCGTAGACGGCGTCCGAAAGCGAGTTCTCCAGTCCGCGGCGTATCCTTTCGAAGCTGTGGATCTGGCCGTTATGCATGAACGACCAGCGGCCGGAAATGAACGGGTGGCAGTTCATGCGGCTGGTGCCGCCACCGGTCGAGGCGCGGACGTGGGCCAGGAAAAGGCCGGATCTGATCTGCTGGCACAGGCTTTTCAGATTGGGGTCTGACCAGGCCGGCAGAATATCGCGATAGAGCCCAGGCTCGGGCCGCCCGCCATACCAGGCGAGACCGAAGCCGTCGGCATTGGTCGGCGATTTCGCCTCCCGCGCGTCGCGGCTCTGAACGATCAGCGAGTGGGAAGGTGCGGTGACGATCTCTTCAAGGAATATCGCTTCGCCGAGATAGGCGGCCCATCTGCACATTGTCGCGTCATCCTCTTTTGCCCATCCAACCGGGGCCGCGAATGAAAACCATTCGCCGCCGGTGAGGCGCCAGAGATGACAGGAGGACGGTTTGGCGTCCTTACGTCGCGCTGATGTTTTGCTGATCCTTTGCCCAAGGCAGGCCGGAAAGATGGCGGCGATCGCCGGGCGATTCCGGCCCGGACCGCACCGGTCTCGACGGATCGAGATCGTGTTTAGCCGACCAGCGCCAGCTTGTTCGCTGCAGGTGCAAAAGGCCGAATGCCCATGCCGTCCGCCGTCATGGTGACGAAGCTCGACGGCGGGATCGCCTGCCACTCGCCGCCGTCGCGGTCGAAGGGTTCGGAAACGATGCAGCGGCCCGCGCCGTTGCGGAAGACGGAGGTGTAGAGCGTCGGCGCATGATCATCGGTGGCGTAGCGCACGGCATGGAGCGCCTGGCCGTCGGAGAAAGCAGCCGTCAGCTTCAGCGCCGGCTCGAGGCCAGCGCGACGCGAGGCTTCCAGCACGCGACTGGTGGCGCGCGACACCGCGCCTTGCGGGTCTTCGGACAGACCCTCGTCGATCATCAGGAGAAAAAAGAGCTCGGAATCTGTGGTGCCCTCGCGCTGGTCGAAGACGGCGTCGCAGAGCGAATTCTCCAGCGCGCGACGGATCTTCTCGAAACCACCGATCTGGCCGTTGTGCATGAACGACCAGCGGCCGGAGATGAAGGGATGGCAGTTCATGCGGCTGGTGGCGCCGCCGGTCGAGGCGCGCACATGGGCGAGGAACAGGCCGGACTTGATCTGCCGGCACAGGCTCTTCAGATTGGGGTCCGACCAGGCCGGCAGGATGTCGCGATAGAGGCCGGGCTCGGGCCGGTCGCCATACCAGGCAAGCCCGAAACCGTCGCCATTGGTCGGCGACTTGGCTTCCTGGGCGCAGTGGCTCTGGGCGATCAGCGAATGGCAGGGCGCGGTGATGATGTCTTCGAGGAAGACCGCTTCACCAAAATAGGCCGCCCACCGGCACATCGCATTCCACCGTTGCTAGGCGCGGTCCATCAGAGCCTTGGGCTCCTTGACCGCGTGTGAGCCTCTGTTGTGCGTCCGCTCATAGAGCTCGCGGACGATTCGGCTGGCGGTAGTCTCGAACAGAAATGGCAAGAAAGCGTGAACGAGCGCTGCGCCCGCGGCCAGCGACAGGCGCGAGCAGAACCAGGCGGCGAAGGCCATGTGGCTGAAATAGGTCTCGCCCACCTTGGCCGGGTGAGAGGTGAACAGCTTCGAAAACGTCGTCATGGTGATCCCTCCTGCCGGGATGAGCCCCGATGCTGGGTATCGTGCCACGGATCAAAGGTTCATCGATCCCAAATTGTCCTTGCGATGAGCGGCAATTTGGGACAATCATCCCAAGATGAACATAGAAATCGATGAAATCGATCGAAGATTGCTGGCCGAGCTGCAGCGCGACGGCACGTTGTCGGTCGATCAGCTGTCGGAGCGGGTGGCGCTGTCGCGCAACGCCTGCTGGCGGCGGGTCAAGCGGCTGGAGGAGGACGGCGTCATCACCGGGCGCGTGGCGCTGGTCGATGCCGACAAGCTCGGCCTCGGCCTCTCCGTGTTCATCCTGGTCCGCACCTCCAACCACGATCCGGACTGGCTGCAGAAATTCCGCGCGGCGGTGACCGGCTTTGCCGAGATCACCGGCGTCTACCGCATGTCGGGCGATCTCGACTATGTGCTGAGAGCCCGCGTCGCCGACGTGAAGGCCTATGACCGGCTCTACCAGCGGCTGATCGCCAAGGTGGCGCTGTCGGATGTCTCGGCCTCCTTCGTCATGGAGGAGATCAAGGAGACGACCGTCGTACCCGTGGAGCTGCGCTGAGCAGGAACCGCCTCGAAAGAAAGGCGTTGATAGCGTTGCGGCCGGGTTGACCTTTCCGGCACTCGCGCCGATAGGAATGGGCTCATGCGCACAGCTGTCTATCCCTCCTCCGTCATCGGCCCCTCCGTCGGTTTCGTCCGGCTTCCGCATGGCGAAAGCCTGCCGCTGCCGGCCTATGAAAGCTCAGGCGCCGCCGGCATGGATTTGCGCGCCGCGGTGCCGGAAGACCGGCCTTTGCTGATCCTGCCCGGTAAACGCGCGCTGGTGCCGACCGGGCTGATCGTGGAAATTCCCGAAGGCATGGAAGGCCAGGTCCGGCCGCGCTCCGGCCTCGCTTTCAAACACGGCCTTACCGTTCTCAATTCACCCGGCACCATCGACAGCGATTATCGCGGCGAGGTGAAGGTGCTGCTGGTCAATCTCGGCGACGAGGACTTCGCGGTGACGCGCGGCATGCGCATCGCCCAGATCGTCTTTGCCGCGGTGACTCAGGTGGCGGTGGAAGAACGTTCCCTGGCCGGGAGCACGACGCGCGGCGGCGGCGGTTTCGGGTCTACCGGCACCGCTTGATGCGTGGGCCCTTTCCAAAGCTGGTCATCTTCGACTGCGACGGGGTCCTGGTCGACACCGAGAACCTTGCCAACCGGCGCCTCGCCGAGTGGCTGAGCGGCGCCGGCTTCGCCACCACCTTCGAATATTGCCGCAAGAACTTCTCCGGCCGCAGCATGGCCTCGGTGCAGAAAGAGATCGAAGCGGCGACCGAGGTCAGGCTCGGCGTCGATTTCGTCGACCGTTGGAACGCCGGCCTGCCGGACCTGTTCGCGCATGGCGTCGAGGCGATCCCTTATGTGCGCGACTTCGTCGGGAAGGTGCGGGCCGCCGGCATCGCCTATTGCGTCGCCTCCTCGGCTCGGGTGTCGAAGATGCACATCACCCTCGGCCAGACCGGGCTGTTGCCGCTGTTCGAGCACGCCATGTTCTCTTCGACCATGGTCGGGCGCGGCAAGCCGTTTCCGGACCTGTTCCTCTACGCGGCAAAGACCATGGGCTTCGCGCCGGCCGACTGCATCGTCATCGAGGACAGTGTCGCAGGCACCGAGGCCGGCATCGCCGCCGGCATGCGCGTCTTCTCCTATCACGCGGACCCCTATTCCGATCCGCACGGCCTGGAAGAGGCCGGCGGCATCCTGTTCGACGACATGCGCGAACTGGCCGGGCTGGTGCCGATCCCCTGAGCCTATGTTCGACCTTGCCCCCGGCTGTGCGCTGCAAAACTCCGTGCTAGCGTGCGCTCTTTCGAGGGGCACCCGCACATATGATTTCCATTTTGTATCGCTTCATTCTCGCTTGCCTGTTCTTGCCCTGGCTGTGGGCAGCGGCAGGCGCACAAAGCGCCAGCTTCCCGGAACTGAGCAGCGCCGTCCCTGGCCATAACGGCATCACCTATCTCGACCTAGCCAACATGGTCGCTCCGGTTCTCGCCGGCACTTCGCCGATCAAGATCCGCCCCATCAGCGGCGAGGCCGATGACGAGGCGCCACCTTCGACCGGCGACCTGTCGAGCGCCGCCGTGCTCGACATCAAAGCCGGCGGCGGGGAGCGGCTGACGATGCTGTTCGACCTCGGGCAAGCCTCCGACAGCGCCCAGGGTTTCGCTGTGCTGGCTCTCTACGACCTCGGCAGCAAGCCGAAACTGCTCGATGCGGTCAATGTCGCCACCGATCGGAGCACGTTTTTTCGCGAACCGGCCAGGCTTTCGATCAGCGCCGGCGATGACGCCGTCGTCATCACCAGCACGCATTTCAATTCGAACCAGGGCTATGTCAGCACGTTGCTGCTCATGGTCCGCAACGACCGCTTCGAGCTGGTCGACACCATCAATACGTTCGATGAACACTACTGCTACAAGCGGACGCAGGATCTTGCCTTCAAGACGCTCGCGGACGGCCGGCGCTATGCGGCGATCAAGGCGACGGTCACAGACGCCACCGTGCCGGGGGAGGACTGCGAGGGCGGGCAGCCCAAGGCCTCGTCGCACAAGATCTCCGTGACCTACCGCTGGAGCAAGAAAGCGTCGCGCTACGTGCCTGGCTCCAAGGCGTTCGAGCGTTTGTCAGCAGAGAACGAGAAACGCTTCTGAGCCAAACGCATTCGTTTGCCCGGCGAAAATCGGCGCGATAGACTTTCCCGGCAATTCGATGTCTGGAGGGAAGCATCCATGGACAAGGGCAAGATCTTTCGCGACCTGCACGCCTCGACCTTCGTCATGCCCAATCCCTGGGATATCGGCACGACGAAGCTTCTCGCCTCCTTCGGCTTCAAGGCGCTGGCGACGACGAGCGCCGGCTTTGCCTTCTCGCGCGGCCTGCCCGACGGCGCGGTGACGTTCGACCAGATGATCCATCATTGCCGCGAAGTGACGGCGGCGACCAGCCTGCCGGTCTCGGCCGACCTCGAGCGCGGCAAGGGCGACAGCCCGGAACAGGCCGCCGAGACCATTTTCGCAGCTGAGGCGGCCGGGCTTGCCGGCTGCTCGATCGAGGACCACACCGGCGATCCGGAAAAGCCCATCTATGAATTTTCGCACGCGGTCGAACGCGTCGCCGCCGCTGTCGAGGCGGCGCGGGCGCTGAAGCATGACTTCGTCTTCACCGCGCGGGCCGAGAATTTCCTGTGGGGCCGGACCGATATCGACGATACGATCAAGCGGCTGCAAGCCTTCGAGCAGGCCGGCGCCGACGTGCTCTATGCGCCAGGGTTGAGCGACGTCGAGACGGTGCGGATCGTCTGCTCGTCGGTGAACAAGCCGGTCAACGTCATGGCGCGGCCAGGCTTCACCACCGCCGACCTTGCCCAGGCGGGCGTCAAGCGCATCTCGCTCGGACCGTGGCTGACCAACTTCGCCTTCGGCATGCTGGAGACGGCGGCGCGCGAGATCCAGCAGGACGGCACGTTCGGCTTCACCCGCTCCGCGATGCCGTTCGGCAAATTGCAATCGCTGTTTGGCAAGCCGGGCGACTGACGGCCGGATAGAGTTACGCCTTTTCCCGTGCCGATACCGCCTTGTGCAGGTTGACCATCATGGCGGCGGCGAAGAGCGGGGTCAAAAGATTGAGCAACGGCACGGCGAGGAAGGCGGCAATGACCAGGCCGGCCAGGAACACCGTGCCGGCATGTTTCCTGCGCAGCGCCTTGGCCTCTGCCTCCGGGCGGAAGCGCATGGCGGCGAATTCGAAGAACTCGCGCCCGAGCAAGTAGCCGTTGACGATGAAGAAGGCGGCGATGTTGATGCCCGGCACCAGGAGCAGCAGCAGGGCGACTATGTTGCCGAGGACAACGACGCCGAAGAATTTTATCGCCAGCACCAGCGCGTGCAGCGCTGGCACGGGACGGCCCGGCGGATCATCCGGATAGTCGATACGCTCGACCACTTCGGCGATGTCGTCGAGGAACAGGCCGGCGATCACGGCCGTCACCGGCGCGACAAGAAGAGCCATCCCCATCGCCAGAAGGATGCCGGCGACAATGGCGCCCAGCCATCCGGCCCAGGACGGCAGGCCGGGCCCCTGCAGCCACGGCCAAGCCAGCCATTCGAGCAGGCTCTCGATGCCGAACCAAAAGGCCACCAGCGCCAGCAGGGTCAGCCCCAATGTCTTAAGGAAGACGGAGCGGAATTCGGGCGAGAACAGCCGGCTGGCGGCGGCGCGGGCAGCGTCGAGGATCACGGCGTCTCCAACCTCTCATCGACAAAGACGCTTCCGAGATAGGCACCCTTGTCGAGCGGCGCAACTATTGCGCAAGCTTCCTCTGCCGCGCGGGGATGGTCATCGCCGCGACGCCGACGACGACGAAACCCATGCCGAACCAGGCCGTCGGACCGAGGCTCTCGCCCAGGAAGAGCGCGCCGATGCCGACGCCGATCGGCACGCGCAGATAGGCCTGCGACGTGGTGCCGACCGAGCCAAGCGTGTGGATGAGGCGGAAGAAGATCGAGAAGGCGAGCGCGGTGGAGAAGACCGAAAGTCCAATCAGCGCAAGGATCGATGCCGTCGATGGCGAGAGCGTCCACGGCCGGTCGAAAACAAGGCTCAGCGGGATCAAAATCGCGGCGCCGCAGATCATCGAGCCGGCGGCCGGCAGCATCGGGTCGAGCCCCCTGAAGTTGCGCCCGAAAATTGCGGCGCCCGCATAGCTGACGGTGGCGGCGATGACGGCAAGCTGCGCCCATAGCTGATGGCCGAGGCCGCCGAGCGCCTCCGTGCCGACGATCAGGCAGATGCCGGCAATACCGGCGCCGACGCCGACCAGCTTGCGCAGCGTAACCGGCTCGTGGCGGGTGATCAGCGCCGTCAGAAGGAAAGTGAAGATCGGCGATGTGGCGTTGAGGATGGTGGCGAGGCCGGCATCGATGGAGCGCTCGGCGGCGGCGATCAGGGTGAAGGGTACGACGCTGTTCAGGCAGGCCTGGAAGGCGAAGCGACGCCAGGTTGCGGCGTCCCTCGGCATGGCGAGACCGCGCCAGCGGATGATGGCGAGCAGGATGGCGCCGGCGATCAGGGTGCGCGCGGCGATGAAGGTGACCGGCGGGATCGTCTCGACGCCGACCTTGATGAAGCTATAGGACGCGCCCCACAGCACGGCCAGCACGCCAAGAAGAGCCAGTTCGGTGGTCATGTCGGTCTTTGCGGGCATTGCCGGTTCGCGCTTTTCAGAAACTTCGATCGGATCGCTTCTAGCCGACGGCCAGGCGGAAATGTTTCGATCCCGATGCAACCATAGCCGCCATCGTCACGGCCGATATGGTCCAGTTTGATGCGATGGCTGAAGCAGCCGGCGAATAAGCGCAGCCATTGGCCGGCATGGCGGAACCCGATGCCGATTTTCGGGGTAGGCAAAAGGACGGCAACTCGCTAGACCCGCGCCCGGCCGGCATGGCAGAAAGCCGGCAGGTTCCCAGGCGGAGAGATTGATGCCGGATTATGACGTGCTTTGCATCGGCAATGCCATTGTCGATATCATCGCCCAGTGCGACGACGCCTTCCTCGAGACCAACGGCATCATCAAGGGCGCGATGAACCTGATCGACACCAGGCGCGCCGAGCTGCTCTACAGCCGCATGGGCCCGGCGATCGAGGCTTCCGGCGGCAGCGCCGGCAACACGGCGGCCGGCATCGCCAGCTTCGGCGGCCGCGCCGCCTTCTTCGGCAAGGTCTCGAACGACCCGCTCGGCGAAATCTACACCCACGACATCCAGGCCCAGGGCGTCGCCTTCGACACCAAGCCACTCCAGGGCCAGCCGCCGACGGCGCGGTCGATGATCTTCGTCACGCCGGACGGCGAGCGCTCGATGAACACCTATCTCGGCGCCTGCGTCGAGCTCGGTCCCGAGGATGTCGAGGCCGACAAGGCCTCCGGCGCCAAGGTTACCTATTTCGAGGGCTATCTGTGGGATCCGCCGCGCGCCAAGGAAGCGATCAGGCAGACGGCGAAACTGGCGCATGAAGCCGGACGCGAAGTGTCGATGACGCTGTCGGACTCGTTCTGCGTCGACCGCTACCGCGACGAGTTCCTGGACCTGATGCGCTCGGGCACCGTCGACATCGTCTTCGCCAACAGCCACGAGATCAAATCGCTCTACCAGACCTCGTCTTTCGAGGACGCGCTGGCGGCGATCCGCAAGGATTGCAAGATCGCAGCCGTCACCCGCTCGGAGAAGGGCTCGGTGATCGTGCGCGGCGACGAGACCGTCACCATCGAGGCGACGACGATCCGCGAACTGGTCGACACCACCGGCGCCGGCGACCTCTACGCCGCCGGCTTCCTCTACGGTTACACTGCTGGACGCAGCCTGAAGGATTGCGGCAACCTCGGTTCGCTGGCGGCCGGGCTGGTGATCCAGCAGATCGGGCCGCGGCCGCGGCAGAATTTGCGCAGCGCGGCCCAGCTGGCGGGGTTGCTTTAGGCCTCTTAGCTCTCCCCTTGTGGAAGAAGTCGGATTGCCCCGATTTGTCCTTCACAAATCGGCTGGCAATCCGGGTGAGGGGTATGCTGGCGCCAAGCTGGAACACCCCTCAACCGTCTCGACGCTGCGCGCCGAACCACCTTCTCCAACAGGGGAGAAGGAAGAACGCGATTTGTCGCACGTCTGTCATAGAGCACACCTACACGCAGACTGAGGCGTCCCGTGACTGACATTTCGGGATGTCCAGTTGGGGTGCAAGAAATGCAAGACAGCAACCTGTCGGGTCGCTGTGTTTGTCGTTGCTGCCATTTTCGCTTCCTGCTGTAGCCATTTCAATCGGCCGCAGCTGGGGAGGAGCGCTCGTGGCCTGCAAGACAGATACATGACCAGATTTCAAAATCCGACGGATGCGATATCGCAGGATGCCCTGGCGGGCCTCGTGGCCGAGGCGGTGCAACAGGCACTAATCCAGCATGGGGTCGTTCTTGACGCACAGACCCTAGGTTCAACCAGCGCCTTCGCCGGCAATGTTGCCGCAAGCCTGCCTTTCCTTCCGCAGGCACAGCGGCTCGCGATTGGCTCTTTCAAGGGCGAATGGAGCGCCTTGGCCTCGGAGTTGGTCCATGCAGTAACGGCCGCACAGCGCGACATGGCGAATACCTCGGATGACATCGCTGCTTTGGCATCGCCAGGCGACAGCCGGAAACCCGCTTCCCCCGACCCGCGCGAGCGAACCAACGATCTCCAATCGGTGCTGATCGAGGATTGGGCCGGCGAGGTCGCAGGGTCGACCTATCTGGAAGAGAATTTCCGCATACCGCGCTCGACCCTGCATCGCTGGCAACGGCGAAACGAGGTCATTGCCTTGCGCAAGGGTGGCCGCAAGCATGTCTTCCCGCTCGCCCAGTTCGTCGACGGCAGGCCGGCGCCAGGGATCAGCGAGGTGCTTTCGCTAATTGCCAATCCAAGGCTGGCCTGGTTCTGGCTGATCCGCCCTTCGCCCGATCTCGGTGGTCGCACTCCCATTGAAATGCTCAAGCACGACATGGTGCGCGAGGTGGTGCAGGCCGCACGCGAGTTTACATCGGCAGACAGTCTCAGCGGCGCTTCAGTCTGATTTTCGGCCTTCAAATCAAACGGTTGGCCAATTGTTGATGCCTCGTTCGTTAATCGACTAAATTCCTCTCATCAGATAGTCATATTTAAGTTTACTCTAGGTTGTTCAAATCTATCTCAACGTTGCATTTGTACTGTTTGTTCCGTTTGTGCCAAATTCGTTGAGATATTCGTGGTATTTGCGCAACAATACTTTTCGAAGAATCCAAAATCCCTTTTTCAAACATGATCTCTGTTGAATAGCGCTCCCGCTTGCGCCATGTCGGGGACGAAAAGGGCGGCGCGATGCGCGTCATTTTCAACAGTGGGGACGGGGCGGCAACGCTTGCCCTTCAGCAAAGATATCAAACCCGTTTAACTTTTGTCTGGAGATCAGAAAATGAACATCAAGAGCCTTCTTCTCGGCTCAGCTGCGGCCCTGATCGCAGTTTCCGGTGCGCGCGCCGCCGACGCCGTTGTCGTCGCCGAGCCGGAACCGGCTGAATACGTCAAGATCTGC
>NZ_RZOF01000140.1:0-14174 GCF_003998955.1 Mesorhizobium sp. M4B.F.Ca.ET.017.02.2.1
AGGCACAATGGCCCATCACGGCGCGAGCCCTCACGAAGGTGACGCTATGCTCGTTTCCAAAGACGATCATCGAGCGCATGATGGAGGAAACGCCAGCGCTTAGGCGTGTGCTGCTAAAGCACGCGCTGAAGCAGCTTGACGAAGCACGCTATTGGATGGCGGCGTTGGGGCGCAAGACTGCTTCGGAAAAGGTCGCAAGCTTCCTTCTGAAGACTGCCAGGAACATAGGTCCTGGCAACCACTCGGCGAACTCGATGAGCTTCGACTTGCCAGTCAAACGCGCGGATATAGCTGACTTTCTTGGACTGACGATCGGGACTGCCAGTCGCGAATTGTCCAAGCTGCGAACAGATGGCGTGATTAGGATTGCAAATAGGCGGCATATCAGCCTGGAAAGCGTTGCTCGGCTTGAGGAACGCTGCGGCGATTGAACTGCCAATCGTCCCTTCTCCGGGAAAGTAATAGTATCCGCTTCGGCCACCCTATCTGAATCCAACAGTTCGCCTGCAGGCTGCCCCATTGCATCGTTCTGCAGAACTGTCGCTCCCCAAACAAAAAAGAAGCCGCCCTTTGACCTGGATCAAGGCCAGAAAAGGGAAAATCCCGAATTCGTGCCGATGGCGGTCACGATCCGCCGGAAATTCGAGATCGGGGACTTCGCGATGAGATTTGGCACGGAGATCGTCCTTCTAAGCCTGTTTGCCTTTGCGGCCCTCGTCGCGGCAGGCTTCGGCGCGGATGAGCCTTTCCGCCAGCACATGTGGGTGTTGTTCTTCGCCGTGGCCGGCTTCACTGCGATCCTGTTGCGCAAGACGGAGTTCAAGCCGGCGGCCCCGATTGACCCAGAGGCTTACATGGATGGCCCGGTCCGCTACGGCGCCATCGCCACCATGTTCTGGGGTGTTGTCGGCATGCTGGTCGGCGTGGTCATTGCGCTGCAGCTTGCCTATCCGGATCTCAATATCCAGCCCTGGTTCAATTTCGGCCGTCTGCGGCCGCTGCACACATCCGGCGTTGTCTTTGCTTTCGGCGGTAACGCGCTGCTTTGCACGTCCTTGTATGTCGTGCAGCGTACGTGCCGCGCACGGCTCTTCGGCGGCGATCTCGCCTGGTTCGTGTTCTGGGGCTATCAGCTTTTCATTGTCATGGCCGCCACCGGCTACCTCCTCGGCATCACCGAAAGCCGCGAATACGCTGAGCCCGAATGGTACGTGGACATCTGGCTGACCATCGTCTGGGTCGCCTATCTCCTCCTGTTCCTCGGCACGATCATGAAGCGCAAGGAACCGCATATTTACGTCGCCAACTGGTTCTACCTATCCTTCATCGTGACCATCGCAATGCTGCACGTGGTCAACAACCTGTCGATGCCGGCCTCCTTCCTGGGTTCGAAGAGTTACTCGGCCTTCTCGGGCGTGCAGGATGCCTTGACGCAGTGGTGGTACGGCCACAACGCCGTCGGCTTCTTCCTGACCGCCGGCTTCCTTGGCATGATGTACTATTTCGTGCCCAAGCAGGCCAACCGGCCGGTCTATTCCTACCGGCTCTCGATCATCCACTTCTGGGCGATCATCTTCCTCTACATCTGGGCCGGGCCGCATCATCTGCACTACACCGCCCTCCCCGACTGGGCACAGACGCTCGGCATGGTGTTTTCGATCATGCTCTGGATGCCTTCATGGGGCGGCATGATCAACGGCCTGATGACGCTCTCCGGTGCCTGGGACAAGATCCGTACAGACCCGATCATCCGCATGATGGTGATGGCTATCGCCTTCTACGGCATGTCGACCTTCGAGGGTCCGATGATGTCGATCAAGACCGTCAACTCGCTGTCGCACTATACGGACTGGACCATCGGGCACGTCCATTCGGGTGCGCTCGGCTGGGTGGGCATGATCTCGTTCGGCGCGATCTATTACATGGTGCCGAAGCTATGGAACCGGCAACGGCTCTATTCGCTGCGGCTGGTCACCTGGCACTTCTGGCTGGCGACCCTCGGGATCGTCGTCTACGCCGCGGTCATGTGGGTCTCCGGCATCATGCAAGGCCTGATGTGGCGTGAGTACGACGAGCAGGGCTTCCTGGTCTACTCCTTCGCCGAAACCGTCGCCGCCATGCATCCATACTATGTGATGCGCGCGGCGGGCGGCGCGCTGTATCTCTCCGGCGCGCTGCTCATGGCCTGGAATATCACCATGACCATCCTCGGCTATCAGCGCGAGGAGCAACCATTGCCGGGTTCCGAACCCGCCCTCCAGCTTGCCGAATAAGGAGCCAGACAATGGGCTTGATGGACAAACACGCGATCATCGAGAAGAACGCCACGCTTCTTCTCGTCGGCTCGCTGCTTGTGGTGACTGTCGGCGGCATCGTCGAGATCGCGCCGCTCTTCTATCTCGACAACACGATCGAGAAAGTCGAAGGCATGCGGCCCTATTCGCCACTCGAACTTGCAGGCCGCAACATCTATGTGCGCGAGGGCTGCTATCTCTGCCACAGCCAGATGATCAGGCCGTTCCGCGACGAGGTCGAGCGTTACGGCCACTACAGCCTGGCCGCCGAGTCGATGTACGATCATCCGTTTCAGTGGGGCTCGAAACGTACTGGCCCTGACCTTGCCCGGGTCGGCGACCGATACTCGAACGATTGGAACGTCCAGCACCTTATGGACCCACGTTCGGTGGTGCCGGAATCAATCATGCCGAGCTATGCCTTCCTGAAGGACGCGCCGATCGAAATAAAGGACTTCTCGACGCATCTGATCGCGAACAGGCGTGTGGGAGTCCCCTATTCCGATGACATGATCGCCAACGCCAACGCCGATCTGATCGCGCAGGCAGACCCGAACGCCGATACGTCTGGCCTCGAGAAACGCTATCCGAAGGCCAAGATCGGCGACTTTGATGGCAATCCGCAGCAGGTCACCGAAATGGATGCCCTGGTCGCTTACCTCCAGATGCTCGGCACCCTGGTCGATTTCAAAAACTATGACGAAGCCGCCGGTTACCGCTGAGGAGAGCGAACATGGATTACACTCTGATGCGGGAATTCGCAGACAGCTGGGGCCTGCTCGCCATGGCGGTCTTCTTTGTCGGATGCATTGCTTTCGCACTCCGGCCGGGTGGCCGCGCCCAGGCCGATGAAGCCGCCCGTATTCCCCTCAAGGACGATTGATCATGAGCTCAGAGCATATCGACGACGTCTCGGGTATTTCGACGACCGGCCATGAGTGGGATGGCATCAAGGAACTCAACAATCCTCTTCCCCGCTGGTGGGTGATAACTTTCTACGTCACCATCATCTGGGCAGTGGGTTACACCATCGCCTATCCGGCATGGCCGATGCTATCTTCAGCGACGAAGGGCGTGCTCGGCTATTCCAGCCGCAACGATGTCAGGAACGAGCTGGCGGCCGCAGAAGCCGCCAAAGGCAAATATGTCGCTGCCATCCAGGAAAAGACCGTCTCCCAGATTGCTGCTGACGACGCGCTGCGTGAATTCGCGGTCGCGGCCGGCGGAGCCACGTTCAAGGTCAATTGCGTCCAGTGCCATGGCTCGGGTGCGCAAGGATCCAAAGGCTTTCCCAACCTCAATGACGACGACTGGCTATGGGGCGGCATGGCCACCCAGGTTGAGCAGACGATCATGTACGGCATCCGCTTCGCCTCGGATCCGGATACGCGGCAATCGGAAATGCCTGCGTTTGGTGCCATCATCACGGGCGACCAGATCAAGCAGGTCAGCGCCTATGTCGCCGGCCTTTCCGGTCCGGTCCAGAACAAAGGCCTGATCGAGCCCGGCGCCAAGGTGTTCGCGGAAAATTGCGTCGCCTGCCATGGCGCTAATGCGAAGGGCAACAGGGAGTTCGGGGCACCTGACCTGACCGATGCGATCTGGCTCTACGGATCGGGCGAGACGGCCATCGCGGCCCAGGTCCGCGGGCCGAAACATGGCGTCATGCCAGCCTGGATCGGACGTCTCGGCGAGACCAAGGTCAAGGAACTTGCGGTCTACGTCCATTCGCTTGGCGGCGGAAAATAGGAAGGCGGGGGCCTGTTCTCTTCCCTCAGCCGCCAAAGCGACGAGGCCCGGCCGCGCCGGGCCTCGGTTCATTTCCGACATTCCAAGATTGACCTGCATCAACGCGGCTCGGCCGGCCGAGCGGCATTGTTTGGCTCAGCGCGGGCACGACAATCGCCAGCGCGCGAGTGGAGACAACCGTGCTGGATCAGATACAGGTAGAACGACTGGAAGCCCAGGCGGTCAATTCCGCCAAGACCCGGCAGCCGCTCTATGCTGCCCGGAAGAAGATTTTCCCGAAACGGGCCTCGGGCAGTTTTCGCCGCTTCAAATGGCTGGTGATGGCGATTACGCTGGGCATCTACTATCTGACGCCATGGCTGAGATGGGATCGCGGGCCGTTCGCCCCAGACCAGGCCGTGCTCCTCGATCTCGCCAACCGCCGCTTCTATTTCTTCTTCATCGAGATATGGCCCCAGGAATTCTACTATGTCGCCGGCCTTCTGATGATGGCCGGCATCGGCCTTTTCCTGATCACATCCACGGTCGGCCGGGCCTGGTGCGGCTACACTTGTCCGCAGACTGTCTGGGTCGACCTGTTTCTCGTCGTCGAGCGTGCGGTCGAGGGCGATCGAAACGCACGCATGAAACTCGATGCCGGCCCATGGACCGCGCGCAAACTTGTGTTGCGTGCGTCGAAACACGCGATCTGGCTAGTCATAGCGGCAGCCACGGGGGGCGCCTGGATCTTCTACTTTGCTGATGCGCCGACGCTGATTGGCGAAGTCTTCACTGGCGCTGCCGCACCGGTTGCTTACGCAACCATCGCTGTGCTGACGGCGACCACCTACACGTTCGGCGGACTGATGCGTGAGCAGGTCTGCACCTATATGTGCCCGTGGCCGCGTATTCAGGCCGCCATGCTGGACGAGAATTCGCTCACCGTCACCTACAATGACTGGCGCGGCGAGCCCCGCTCGCGCCATGCCAAGAAGGCCATAGCCGCTGGACAGCCAATCGGCGATTGCGTCGACTGCAACGCCTGTGTCGCAGTCTGCCCGATGGGGATCGACATTCGCGACGGCCAGCAGCTTGAATGCATCACCTGCGCGCTTTGCATCGATGCCTGCGACAGCATTATGGACAAGCTCGGCAGGGAGCGCGGATTGATCTCCTATGCGACATTGTCCGATTACAACGCCAACATGGCTGTGGCCACTAGGGGCGGTGAACGCCCGGTGGACCCTTCGCTGGTGCGAACCGCCGGCGGCACATTCTCCGAGAAGTTGGCGCATTTCCACATACGCAAGATCTTCCGTCTGCGCACCTTTATCTATCTTGGCGCCTGGTCGGCAGTCGGAGTCGCACTGGTTTACTCGCTGCTGACCCGCGAGCGGCTGGAGATCAATGTCCTGCACGACCGCAACCCTCAATTCGTCACTCTTTCCGACGGCTCGATCCGCAACGGCTACACCGTCAAGCTGCTCAACATGATCCCTGAGCCAAGGACCATCGTCCTCACCTTGCAAGGTCTGCCGGGCGCCGAGATGAGCACGGTCGGCGTCGATCTTACTCCGGCTCGCTCTTTCGCCACCCTGGTCGAGCCTGACCGGTTGAAGACGCTGAAGGTTTTCGTGCGCCAGCCCCCGGGACAGATTCTTGGGATCACGCAAAGCTTCAAGTTCCGGATCGACGACAGGGCCGGCCACGAGTCCGCAGAATACACAGCCACGTTCAATGCACCGGAGAACGCCAGATGAGTGCCCATTCGCAGAGATCCCGCGAATTCACCGGCCGGCACATGCTTTTCACCATTCTCGGCTTCTTTGGCGTGGTCATTGGGGTCAACGTGACCATGGCGACCCTCGCCAGCAAGAGCTGGACTGGCCTTGTCGTCGAAAACACCTATGTGGCGAGCCAGCAATTCAACCGAAAGGCGGAGGAAGGTCGCGCGCAGGCGGCGCTCGGCTGGACTGGCGAACTGACGATCGTGTCGAGCAACGTGCGCTACAGCTTGAGCGACGCCGCCGGCAAGCCTGTTCCACTGCATGGCGTGAAAGTCCGGTTCCGTCATCCTGCCTATGAAGCAGAGGACAAGACTGTCGTTCTGGCTTCTGGCTCGGGCCAGGAATTCGGCGTCCGTCATACACCGAAGGACGGCGTCTGGATCGTCGAAATCGATGCCGACGCCGGTCTGGCGGAGCCCTATCGCGACGTGCGTAGAATCATGATTTCCCATGGAGCGCTGCAATGAGCTGTTGTGCACCAGGCGCCGAAATGGCGCTGGATCTCGACGGGGCCACATCCGCCCTGCCGTCGAGCCAGGAAATCAGGCTAGCCAGCCGCTCGCTTGGCGATGACCTGCACCAGACCGACCTCTCGGTGCCAACGGTTCATTGCGCTGCCTGCATCCAGACGATCGAGACGGCAATCGGCAAGCTGGGCCATGTCGAAGGCGCTCGCGTCAACTTGTCGACAAAACGTGTTTCGGTCCGCTGGCGTGGCGATGAGGTTCCAGCATTCGTCGCTACGCTTGGACGACTGGGCTATGAAGCGCACCTGTTCGATCCGGAGCCTGACGGGAAGGACAAGACGCTGTCGGAACTGATCCGCGCCGTCGCGGTCGCTGGCTTTGCGGCGGGCAACATCATGCTGCTTTCGGTCTCGGTCTGGTCCGGCGCAGAAGGCGCGACCCGCGACCTATTCCACTGGGTTTCGGCGCTGATCGCCATCCCCGCGCTCGCCTTCGCCGGCGGCATCTATTTCCGCTCGGCCTCGAATGCGCTGCGCCACGGTCGCATGAACATGGATGTCCCGATAGCGGTCGGTGTCTCGCTCGCCTATGCCATGAGCCTCTACGAGACGATCACGCACGGCGAGCACGCCTATTTCGATGCGTCGGTGTCCTTGCTGTTCTTCCTTCTGATCGGCCGTACGCTGGATCACGTGATGCGGGAGCGCGCACGGACCGCGGTGAACAGCCTGGCGCAACTGGCGGCGCGCGGCGCCATGGTGCTGCGGGGTGACGATACACGCGACTACCTGCCCGTCGGCGAGATCGAACCGGGCATGCAACTGCTCATCGCGGCCGGCGAGCGGATTCCGGTCGATGGCAATATCCTCAGCGGAATCTCTGATCTCGACTGCTCGCTGGTATCCGGGGAAAGCGCGCCCCGGACCGTGGGCTCGGGAGCGCAGGTGCAGGCCGGCACGCTCAATCTCACTGGTTCGCTGACCATGCAGGCCACGGCCGCGGCGAAGGATTCCTTCCTGGCCGAAATGGTCCGACTCATGGAGGCCGCAGAGGGTGGCCGCTCGCAGTATCGCAGGATCGCCGACCGGGTCTCTGCCCTCTATGCACCTGTGGTTCATCTCGCGGCCTTGCTGACATTCCTGAGCTGGATGGTCGCGTCCGGCGACTGGCACTTGGCAATGACGATCGCGATCGCCGTTCTCATCATCACTTGCCCTTGCGCGCTCGGCCTCGCCGTACCGATCGTGCAGGTGGTCGCGGCGCGGCGCCTGTTCGAGGCCGGCGTCATGGTCAAGGACGGTTCGGCCATGGAACGGCTGGCCGCGATCGACACGGCGGTGTTCGACAAGACCGGGACGCTCACACTCGGACAGCCGAGGCTGGTCAACGCGTCGTCCATCGACCCGACCATGCTGGCGATCGCAGCCGACATGGCCGCGCATTCGCGCCATCCGTTCTCGAAGGCCATAGCCGTTTTCGCGGGTTTTTCTGGTCAACCCAGGCTCGAGTCTGTCAGCGAACACCCAGGCTACGGCATCGAGGCCGTCACCGAGGGGAATACCTGGCGCCTCGGCCGGCGCGGATGGGCTGGATGGAAGGCTCGAACCGGCGGCGAAGGCAAATCTGGCGGCTTTGGCGGAACGGTGCTCTCGAAGAACGGGGCGATCGTCGCCGCCTTCGCGTTCGAGGATGCTGCGCGCGCCGATGCCAAGGCCGCGCTCGGAGCGTTGCAGGATGGCGGCGTGGCCGTCGAGATGCTGTCCGGCGATACCGCCAATGCCTGCGGCCAAGTCGCCAAGGCGCTGGGTATCGACAGCTTCGTTCCGGCGCTGCTTCCGTCCGGCAAGGTCGAGCGGATCGAGGCGCTGTCGAGGCAGGGCCACAAGGTTCTGATGGTGGGCGATGGGCTCAACGATACCCCGGCGCTTGGTGCGGCACATGTCTCGATGGCCCCCGCGACCGCGGCAGACGTCGGTCGCAATGCCGCCGACTTCGTCTTCCTGCGCGAAAGCCTTTTGGCAGTGCCTCTCGCCCTGGATGTCTCGAGGAAGGCAGGTCGGCTCATTCGCCAGAACATCGCCATCGCGATCGTCTACAACGCGTTTGCGGTGCCGATCGCCATATCGGGGCATGTGACGCCGCTGCTTGCGGCGGTCGCGATGTCCGCCTCGTCGCTGATCGTGATCGGAAACGCCCTGCGGCTGCAAGGTTCCGCGAGAAGTTCATCGGCTGAATTCGCTCGGCAAGATCGGCGCGCGCGCCCCGGCATGCTGGTTCAACTCTCATGACGACGCTCATCTACCTCATCCCGGTAGCGCTGTTCCTCGGTGCGCTTGGACTGACTGGCTTCCTGTGGGCCTTGAGAAGCGGTCAGTACGAGGATCTTGATGGAGCCGCGGCGCGGATACTCATCGACCGCGACGACAAGCAAAATGACATCCGTCGAAGCCGGAAATGATTGAGATCAAGGCATCTGCCGCGCAAGATCTCGACAATGACCGATCGATATCACGGGAGGCAGACATGCAGGCCGACGCCATTATGACCGCACCGGTCATCGGGATAGGACCTACGGCGTCGATCTCCGATGCGGTAGGGTTGATGCTCTCCAGGAAGATCAGCGGCCTTCCGGTCATTGGCAGCGACGGCGCGCTGGTGGGCATTGTCAGCGAAGGAGACTTCCTGCGCCGCGGAGAGCTCGGCACGCAACGCAGGCGCTCGCGTTGGCTGGAGTTTCTCGTGAGCCCCGGAAGAGCCGCCGACGAATATGTTCAAGCCAACGGACGGCGTATCGAGGAGGTAATGACGACGGATGTCGTTACGGTATCCCCCAGCGTATCGCTGCCCGAGATCGTCGAACTCATGATGCGCCATCACGTCAAACGTATTCCCGTCGTCGACGATGGCAACGTTGTCGGCATTGTCACCCGCTCCGATCTTCTGCGGGCATTGCTGAATGCCTTGCCCGGACCGGCCCCTACAGCCACGGACGACGATCAGATCCGTCAGAAGATTATTGCCGAGCTTGCGAAGCAGAAATTGGCCGGCAAGGACATGATCGACGTGACGGTGGACAAAGGGGTAGTGATACTGAGCGGTGCCATCTTCGACGAACGCGAACGGCAGGCAGCCATTGTCGCTGCTGAAAATGTCGGCGGCGTAAGTGCGGTGACGGATAACCTTTTCTGCGCGGGGCCGCTGTCGGTGGTGCTTGTCTCTTAGTTCAGCACGGCAGAAATTCGCATGACCCAAAATTCAAATTAATATCCGCGTTGAACCTAGGTCGCGGCTATTGCCAACAGAGGCCGCAGCAGCGTCAAGGCAAATACAACAAGCGCCGCGCCCGCGATCCTGTCTGCCATTTCTTCGCCTCCGCTCCCGGAAGTCCAACGGCATTCGCAGACCTCTCCGCTACGCGCAAGCGATGGGACGCTACATGCGGTCGGCCGCTGCTGAAAGCAACTATCGCTGGCCGGCCGCATGCTGCAGCCGTGCAATGAGGTCGCGGTTGCGGCAGTAATCTGGTGGGTCGTCGGCTTGCAGGTGTTGGTCAAGCCAGGTCGAACATTCATCCTGGTGACCGCAGGAGCGGCAGCGGTCTACCGCCCGGTTGGTAACGGCGGCATGGTCCGCGATGACCTTCAACTGTCTGTCGACGCCGAGCTTCTGCATCATGCGTCCCATCAAGGCGGTCCTGGCGTCTACTGAAATCAGGTAGTCGAGAAAAGTCATTGGGATCACTCCTGTTCTCAGCCATGATCGTCAATGCTGGGGGCCGCCGCCTTGATCTTGGTCAACAGGCAACTCCGGCACGGATGATTCCGGCCGGCGGTCAATACGACATGAAGCGATGGATGCCGTTGCTCTCGATCAGCGAGCGAGTGACGCCGCCGAAGGCCCATTCCCGCAGGCGGCTGTGGCCGTAGGCGCCGGAGACGATCAGGTCGGCCTGGATCGAGTGCGCGAATGCAAGCAACCGGTGACCGTCAGCCTCATCGGGTATCAGTTCAGTCCGTGCCATGATGCCGTGATGTTCGAGATAGGCGGCGATATCGGCGAGACTGTCGCGGATGCTTTCATGACGGTCGGTATCCATAGTGACGATAACCACCCTGTTGGCGCCGGCGAGGAACGGCAACGCATCGGCAATCGCCCGTCGCGCCTCCCTGGTGTCCTTCCAGGCGACCAACACGGTCTTTGCCATGACATGTTCGGCATTGCTCGCGGCAATGAGGATGGGCCGGCCTGCGCCGAGCGCCAGGCTCCCGATATCGACGGCGCGATAGACATTTTCGCCACCTCCGCCGCCGGTGACTATAAGGTCGGCCGCGCGGGAGGACTCGCTGAGGAACCGTGTGGGACTGCACACCGCCTGCCCCCATTCACTGCTCACCGATGCCGGTACCAACCTCTCGAACTCGGCCCTAAGCTCGGCAAGCCGTTTTTCGATCTCGGTTCGCTGGATCTGCATGACCTCGCCCTCGTAGACCAGACCGTTACCGGTGGCGACGAGGGGCGGAACATCGGCGGCCGCCAGGCCAACAAGGTGCGCTCCGAAGCGCTCGGCCAGTTCGATCCCCAGTTTCACCAGGGGCGCGGGCGGTGCATCTATCGCAAGATTTGCAATGATTGACTTATAGGCCATGCAAGGCACCTTTTTCAGAAATCGTCGGGTGCCTGAACGATTGCACTCGCCGGCGCCCGATGCCTTGATGCGAGTCAAAAGCGCCGCCGTTTTCGTTATGAGATGTTTGCCTCGATAGGTTTTGCGCAAGCGGCCAGGAGTGATAATTAGCCCTTCTTGCAAGAGTGGCCGAATCCAAGGACTTCAGGTGAGCCAAGACGAAGCGCCTATTTTGCCGGTCGGCGGGACGAAGCTGAAATCCGTTCTGTCACAGATGTTCGAGCAGGCTCCCGGCTTCATGGCCCTCGTGCGTGAGCCGGATCATGTCTTCGAACTGACCAACGCCGCCTACCAACGTCTGATCGACAACAGGCAGGTGATTGGCAAGCCGGTGCGCGAGGCGCTTCCCGAGCTCGAAGGTCAAGCGTTTTTCGAACGGCTTGACGAGGTGTACAAGACCGGCGAGCCGCATAGAGGCCAGGGGGAAAAGGTCGTCCTTCGCAACAGGCCCGATGAGCCCGCAGAAGAGCGCATCCTCGATTTCGTCTACCAGCCGATCAAGGATGACAATGGCCGCGTCACTGCGATCTTCGTCGAAGGCACGGACGTTAGCGAGCTGTCCTTTGCGAATGCCGCACTTCGGCTGCGTGAGGACCATCTGCGTTCGATCTTGGCAACGGTGCCGGATGCAATGGTCGTCATCGATGAGCAAGGCCGCATCCAATCCTTCAGCACAGCCGCA
Source organism: Mesorhizobium sp. M4B.F.Ca.ET.017.02.2.1 (assembly GCF_003998955.1). Taxonomy (NCBI): domain Bacteria; kingdom Pseudomonadati; phylum Pseudomonadota; class Alphaproteobacteria; order Hyphomicrobiales; family Phyllobacteriaceae; genus Mesorhizobium; species Mesorhizobium sp. M4B.F.Ca.ET.017.02.2.1. Next base: position 11,643 of record NZ_RZOF01000140.1, read on the forward strand.
GAGACGTTGTTCGGCTATGCATCGAGCGAAGTCATAGGCCAGAATGTCAGCCTGCTGATGCCGGCACCCTATCGCGACGAGCATGACGCCTATCTGCACCGCTATCTGACAACCGGGGAGCGCCGGATCATCGGGCTTGGTCGCACGGTCACCGGAATGCGCAAGGATGGTTCGACCTTTCCCATGGAACTTTCCGTCGGCGAGATGCATCCGGGAACCGGACGCTTCTTCACCGGCTTCTGCCGCGACCTGACCGAACGCCATCGGGCAGAAGCCAGAATACAGGAGCAGCAACAGGAGCTGCTTCACATGGCGCGGTTTACCGCGCTTGGCGAAATGGCCTCCACGCTTGCGCATGAGATCAACCAGCCGTTGACGGCCATTACCAACTATCTGAAGGGCAGTCGCAGGCTGCTTGAGAAAAGCACGGAAGAGAACGCGCCAATGTTGAGGGACGCCGTCGAGAAGGCGGCGGAACAGGCCTTGCGGGCGGGAGATGTCATCCGGCACCTTCGCGATTTCGTTTCAAGAGGTGAAAGCGAACGACAGGTCGAACGGCTGCCGAAGCTGATCGAAGAGGCCGCGTCGCTGGCCCTGGTCGGCGCCAGGGAGGCCGATGTCCGCGTCAGCTATCATCTTGACCCGGCAGCCGAGCTCGTGCTCACCGATCGCATCCAGATCCAGCAGGTTCTGCTCAACCTCATGCGCAATGCCGTCGAGGCCATGCAGGGGGCACCGCGCCGTGAGTTGCGGGTGGCTACGACCGCACGCAGCGACGGAATGGCGGAAGTGAGCGTGGTAGACACCGGCCCGGGCTTGGCGCCCGAGGTTTCGACCCAGCTCTTCCAGCCCTTTGTCACCACCAAGAAACAGGGCATGGGTGTCGGCCTGTCGATTTGTCGCACTATTGTTGAATCGCATGGCGGTCATATCTGGGCCGAGCCAATGCCAGGCGGAGGAACCGCTTTCCGGTTCACCTTGCGCGTCGTGGAGAAGGAAGAGGTCGCCAATGGCCGGTAGTGATGTCGTGCATGTGGTTGACGATGATGTCGATGTTCGCAAGTCGCTTGGCTTCCTGCTCGCGACAGCTGATTTTGCCGTGCGCCTGCATGAGTCCGCGACCGCCTTTCTCGCGACTGCGCCGAAGACTATCGATGGCTGCATCGTCACCGACGTGCGTATGCCCGGCATCGACGGGATAGAGTTCCTGCGGCAGCTGCGGACACGCGGACATACCGTCCCAGTAATCGTGATGACGGGTCATGCGGATGTTGCGCTCGCCGTTCAGGCGATGAAGGAGGGAGCCGCCGACTTCATCGAGAAGCCGTTTGACGATCAGGTGCTCATCGATGCGATTCGATCAGCGCTGGACAACCGCAATCTGGCGGTCGCAACGCACCCGCAAGCCGCCGAGATCCGAAATTGCCTATCGACCCTGTCGGAGCGTGAGCGACAGGTGCTCGACGGACTGGTGTCGGGACTGCCTAATAAGTCGATAGCTTACGACCTCGGCATCAGTCCGCGCACCGTCGAGATCCATCGCGCAAACGTCATGAGCAAAATGGGCGCCGGCAGCCTGTCGCATCTGGTACGCATGGCGTTGATCGCCGATTCCAAGCACTAGGCCGGGGCGGGAAGCGAACCCGCCTGCCTATTTTCTGCTTCCCAGTCACGCCAGTGTGTTGGGCGGATGTCGACGCGCACGCCGGTGACGGCATCCCGCCAGCCTTCCTGCACCTTCCTGCAGGGGAATACGAGCGCGTGCAGGCCGTCCTCGTCGATAACGGCCAGTTCGAGATTTCGACCAAACGGAGCGCTTGCGATCGGATTCCACATCCCGCCACCATTGAGGGAAATGTCGGCCCGCGCTTTGACTTGAATCATTTTTTTCAAAGCATTCGAAGGTCTGCCCCGACGCCCGGCAGGCCGGGCCGCCGATTTGACACGCCTCCTGTCCCGACTAGATCACCATGCTAACCGCGGAGAGAGTGCGCCGGTCGATATAGGCTTGGGCCAGGGCCGCCAGACGGAATCACACAAATGCGGTGTTTTCGGCCGCATTTGTAGTACTTTCTGCCCTCGCTAAATCTGGCTTCTCGCCGACAGCGGTTCGAGGTTGAGGGCGATGCTTAGAGTCGTAGACAATCCCTTGACCGTTCTGTCGAACCGGGAGCGGATGATAGCGACAAAGTTCGCTGAGGGGATGACATATAGTGAAATCGGCGAGATGTTCTTCATAGCGCCGGCCACGGTTCGAACCCATCTGTCGGCGATCTATCGGAAACTCGACGTTCGCAGCAAAGTGGCGCTCGCTGCATTGCTTGCGGATCGCCGCCTCCAAGAACTCGACCAGTTACCATTCGAACGCCGTTCGACAGACCTGTGTGGGCCGCCTGTCGTCGCAGTTCTCCCGTTTGACAACCTAGAAGAACGCTGGACGCGTATCGCGGAAGGGTTGTCGGCGGACATCATCGTTGATCTCGCCCGTTACCCCGACTTGGGCGTGATAGCCCGCCAGACAATGCTCTCATA
>NZ_RZOF01000141.1:0-14158 GCF_003998955.1 Mesorhizobium sp. M4B.F.Ca.ET.017.02.2.1
GCGCCAACCCCCGCCCCGGTTCGCCAACGACGCTGCGCGTCGCTTGCTCGCCGACCCTCCCCACAAGGGGGAGGGTAAGGCCTTCAATTCCTTCCATAAAACGCGTTCTCGACATGCACCGGCCAGCGCCAGGGCAGCACGGCCACCATGTCGAAGCGCGCCGACAGTCTGCCATAGTCGGGCTGGCGCGACAGCCAGAGGTCGGCGGCGCTCTCGATGCGGCGCTCCGATTCGTAGGCGATCGCCTCCATCGCTTCCATCAGCGTGCGCCGCGCCTTGACCTCGACGAACAGCACCAGGTCGCCGCGCCTGGCGATCAGGTCGATCTCGCCGAACCTTGTGCGGTGGCGCCGCGCCAGGATCCGGTAGCCTTTCAGCATCAGCGCCAGCGCCGCCAGCCATTCACCGCGATGGCCGCGCCGATAGGCTTTCAGGCGGCTGGCGGCCGGGCGCTCAGCCACCGCTGCCCTCTGCCGAGGTGTCCCTGAGCTCGAGCAGCCGCCGGTAGAGCGCCTGCTTCTGGCCGCCGGTCATCTTCGCCGCTTCCGCTGCCGCCTTGGAGGCCGGCATTTCGGCGGCGAGCGACAACAGCAGCCGGTCGATGTCTTCAGGTTCGTCGGCCTTGGCCTCGGCGGGACCGACGCAGATGACGATCTCGCCCTTGGGCGTGTCGGCCGCCGCATAGTGCTCGGCAAGAGCCCGCAGCGTGCCGGTCCGCGTCTCCTCGAAGGCCTTGGTCAGCTCGCGGCCGATCGCCGCCCGGCGTGTGCCGCCCAGCGCCTCGGCCATCGCCGCAAGCGTCTCGGCCAGCCGCCTGGGCGACTCGAAGAAGATCAGCGTCGCCGGCACCTGCCTGAAGCTCTCAAGTTTCGTCAACCGCTGGCCGGTCTTCACCGGCAGGAACCCGGCGAAAAGAAAGGCGTCGGAAGGCAGGCCGGACGCGGTCAGCGCCGCCAGCGCCGCCGACGGGCCGGGGATCGGCACGACGCGGATGCCACGGTCGAGCGCCTCGCCGACCAGCCGGTAGCCGGGATCGGAGACCAGCGGCGTCCCGGCGTCCGAGATCAGCGCCACGCTCTGCCCGGCCTCGAGCGCCGCGATCAGCTTCGGTCCGGCCTCGGGTGCATTGTGATCGTGATAGGCGGTGGTGCGGCGGCGGATGCCGTAGCGCTCCAGCAGCACGCGCGACACGCGCGTGTCCTCGCAGGCGACGATGTCGGCGGCGGCCAGCGTCTCCAGCGCGCGCAGCGTGATGTCGGCGAGGTTGCCGATCGGCGTCGCCACCAGATAGAGCGCCGGCGCGAGCGGCCGCGCCGCGATCTCGGTCTGCCCGATCACATAGCTGCGTTTGTCGCCGGTCACCCTTGGTCCTCCATGCAGCCTGTTTGGCACGGCTGATGCCCGGTTGCAAAACGTGACGACGAAGTAATGTCGCCCGCCATGCCTTTGCCATAGTGCGGAACGAAACCGTCACCGGCGAATTTTATCCGTGAGTCTCGCATGTGTGAGTCTCGGGGAGGCACAGGATGGATAGCCTGAAGATTCAGGACGTTTTCGAGCCCTATTATGCGGGCCGCAAGCGTTCCGCCATGCGAAGGAACAAGTGCCTGCCGGCCAGCGCCGATGACGCCGCCGGTAAAACCGAGGCCGGCAAGCGGCGTTTGCGCCGCCGGCCGAAGACCAGGCTCAAGGCCGCAACCGATAGCACGACGGAGCACTGACCGGACGATGCCCAATCGCTTCGATATTTTCATCACCCGTCTCGAAACCAGGAACAGCCGCGAAGGCGTGCCGCTAGCCCCGATAGGCGACCAGCACCGCCCCCGCCGCGATAAGGCCGACGCCAAGCCAGTTCGCTCCGGAGAGGCGCTCGCCGAGAAAGACCGCGCCAAACACCGCCACAAGCACGACGCTTAGTTTGTCGATCGGCGCCACCTGCGCCGCGTTGCCGATTTTCAGCGCGCGGAAATAGCAGAGCCACGAGGCGCCGGTAGCCAATCCGGAAAGACCGAGGAACAGCCACGTTTTTCCGGAGATCGATGCCAACGGCTGGAACTGGCCGCTGGCGGCGAGAATGGCCGCGAGCACGACCAGGATGATGGCGGTGCGGATCAAGGTGGCAAAATCGGAATTGATGGTCTCGATGCCGACCTTGGCGAAAATCGCCGTCAGCGCCGCGAAAGCCGCCGACAGCAGCGCCCAGAATTGCCAGGAAGAAGCGGTCAGGTTCATTTCGGGTGGCCTTGTCGGTTTTCTGTCCGCAATTGCGTTAACCGGATACCGCGAAACGCGCACCACCAGAAGCGCAATCGGCAGGGCTTGGAGATTGGCTGCGCCATCAGCGCTGGCACACCGCTTCTTTACAGATATCGCGGCACCTTAGCCTCGAGCAGCCGCACCAGCTCCGGGTCCATGAACTCGTAATTGTCCGGAATGTCGAGGCAGATGACCCTTGCCCGCTTCAGGCTCGCCTTGAATTTCTTCTGCAGCTTGGCGCGGTGCGCCTTTTCCATCACGAAGATGATGTCGGCCCAGGCGACCAGCTCATGCGTCAGCGGATTGTCGGCATCGTGATTGGTGCCGGCCGAGGCGACCTCGATATCCCTTCGTTTGGAAAACACCTGCTCGGCCGTCGGGCTGCGCAAGCGGTTCTGGCTGCATACGAAGAGGATGTTCTTCAAGGGCTTTTACTCAAGCATGATCTTGTCCGAAAACCGGCTTCCACTTTTCGGGATCATGCTCAGCGCGCCAGGTCCGCCACCACGGCATCGAGCACGATCATGCCGGCCGTCGTGGCGCGCAGCCGGGAATTGCCGACCGGCGCGACAAGCCCCTCTTCCTGCAGCACCGCCAGTCGCGCGCTTGACAGGCCGCGTCCGGAAAACGCCTCGTAGCGCGCAAGATCGATGCCTTCGGCCAGCCGCAGCCCCATCAACAGGAACTCGTCGGCTTCCTCGGAACGCGTCAAAATCTCGCCGCCGGTGACGCCATGGCCCTTGGCCTCGACCAGATTTGCCCAGGTTTCCGGCATCCTCTCGGCGATGGTGACCGTGCGGCGCCCGTTCTCGACGAAACGGCCATGCGCGCCGGGGCCGACGCCGACATATTCGCCGTAGCGCCAGTAGGTCAAATTGTGCCGGCTTTCCGCGCCAGGCCTGGCGTGGTTGGAAATCTCGTAGGCCGGCAGCCCATGCGCGGCGGTCACCTCTTGCGTCAGCGCGTAGAGATCGGCGGCATGGTCGTTGTCGGGAATGGTGAACTTCTTCGCCGCGTGCAGCGCGTGGAACGGCGTGCCTTCCTCGATGGTGAGCTGGTAGAGCGACAGATGGTCGGCGGCATGGCCGATGGCCTGCTCGAGCTCGGCTCGCCAAGCCTCCGGCGTCTGGTCGGGCCGCGCATAGATCAGGTCGAAGGAGAGGCGCGGAAAGATCTCGCGCGCGAGCCCGATGGCATGCAGCGCCTCCTCGACATTGTGCAGCCGGCCGAGGAAGCGCAGGTCCTTGTCGTTCAGCGCCTGTACGCCGAGCGACACGCGGTTGACGCCGGCGGCGCGATAGCCGCGGAAGCGCTCGGCCTCGACCGAGGACGGGTTGGCCTCCAGCGTCACCTCGATGCCATCAGGCACCGTCCAGTTCCTCGCCACCGCATCCAGCACGGAGGCCACCGTCTCCGGCTTCATCAGCGACGGCGTGCCGCCGCCGAGGAAGATGCTGGTCACCTCGCGCGGTCCGGTGCGGGCGCGCATGGTCGCCAGCTCCGTCGCGAACGCGCGCGCAAAACGCTCCTGGTCGACCGGCTGATGGCGGACATGGCTGTTGAAGTCGCAATAGGGGCACTTGGCCGCGCAGAACGGCCAGTGGATGTAGACGCCGAAGCCGGGGCTGCGGTCGAGCAGCATCTCAGGCCGATCCCAACCTGGCGCGCGCGAATTTCTGGAAGGCGCGGGCGCGGTGCGACAGCGCCGTCGGCTGGCCCGGCTTCCAGCCGTGTTTTTGCTCGGCGCTCATCTCGCCGAAGGTCTTTTCGAACCCATTGGGCAGGAACACCGGATCGTAGCCGAAGCCGAGCGTGCCGCGCGGCGGCCACACCAGCGTGCCTTCAGCCTCACCGCGATAATATTCGGCCTCGCCGTCGGGAAACGCCAGACAGATGACCGCGACGAAACGGCCCGTGCGCTGCGCAGCTTCGGCCGCGCCGACCTCCTGCAGCGCCACTTCCGTGCGCTGCATGGCCATGCCGAAGTCGCGGCTGCCGTCGGGCGTCTCGGCCCAGTTGGCGGTGTAGACGCCGGGCGCGCCGTCGAGCGCGTCGACGCAGAGGCCGGAATCGTCGGACAGTGCCGGCAGGCCGGTGGCCTTGGCCGCGGCATATGCCTTGATGTAGGCGTTCTCCTCGAACGTCGTGCCGGTCTCGTCCGGCTCGGGCAGGCCGTATTCCTTGGCCGATTTCGCCTCGAAGCCGAACGGCGCCATCAGGTCGGCGAACTCGCGCAGCTTGCCCTCATTGTGGCTGGCGACGACGATCTTGTGTCCGTTCAAAGAATGCATCACAGGCCCCAGATCCTTGGCTCGGCGAATTCGATCGAATTGCCCGAGGGGTCGCGAAAGTAGATCGAGCGCCCGCCTTGCGGCCATTCGAAGTCGCTTTCGATGGCGATGTTCCGTGCCGCGAGGTGCTCGCGCCAGCCGGCGATCTCGTCGGCGCTGGCGGCAAAGCAGAGATGGCCCTCGCCCACCGTGCCATGCGCCGGCACCTTCAGCCTGGCGTCCGGCGCCGGCGGGATTTTGGTCGCCTCGGCGTTGAACAGCAGCAGCACGCCGGTCCCGCAGCGGAAGAAGACATGGCGGCCTTCGACCCTGGCGATCAGTTCGAGGCCGAGGATGTCGGAATAGAAGGCTTCGGCGCCATGCAAGTCTGTGACGTAGAGCGCCGATTCAAGGATCGCGGAGGGTATCACGAAGCCCCCCTCTCTGCCCTGCCGGGCATCTCCCCCTCAAGGGGGGAGATTGGCTGTATCGATTGCCTCAGCCAATCACCGGCGTAGCCAGATGGGGGCCGGCGTGGAAGCTTCCAATCTCCCCCCTTGAGGGGGAGATGGCCGGCAGGCCAGAGAGGGGGGCCCAGGCTCGGCATTCGAAAACCTACGCCACCGCCATCTGCTGCAAACTCACCAGGCGCGAAATTCCCTTCTTGGCCAGGTTCATCAGCGCCGCGAACTGGTCCTCCGAGAACGGCTCGCCCTCGGCAGTACCCTGGATCTCGACGATGCCGCCCTTGCCGGTCATGACGAAATTGGCGTCCGTGCCGGCCGAGGAATCCTCGAGATAGTCGAGATCGATGACCGGCTGGCCGTCATGGATGCCGCAGGAGATCGCCGCGACGTGGTCCTTCAGCACCTTGGAAACGCTGGCCATCTGGCGGGCTTCCATCCAGCGCAGGCAGTCATGGAGCGCCACCCAGCCGCCGGTGATCGAGGCGGTGCGGGTGCCGCCATCGGCCTGGATCACGTCGCAGTCGACGGTGATCTGCTGTTCGCCCAGCGCCTGCAGGTCGACCACGGCGCGCAAGGAACGGCCAATCAGCCGCTGGATCTCCAGCGTGCGGCCGCCCTGCTTGCCGGCGGAGGCCTCGCGGCGCATGCGCTCGCCGGTCGAGCGCGGCAGCATGCCGTATTCGGCCGTCACCCAGCCCTTGCCGGAATTGCGCATCCAGGCCGGCACCTTTTCCTCCAGGCTGGCCGTGCACAGAACATGCGTGTCGCCGAATTTCACCAGGCACGAGCCTTCGGCGTGCTTGGAGACGCCGCGCTCGAAGGAGATGGCGCGCATTTCGTCGGATTGGCGTTTGGAGGGGCGCATCGAGGCCTCTTGTCTCTGGTTCTTAAGGATTCGTGGCCGGCTTGTAGACGCATGCGGCGCATGGCGCAAAGGAAAATGGACCGGGTTGCGCGGGCACCGGCTAAGTCTATATTTGAACCGGAGGTTTTTGGCTCGAATGACCAAGGCAGTCGATCCGGCATCGCAGTCGCCCGTGCTTCAATCGCTCGATATGCGCTCGCGCGACATCTTCAGGCGCATCGTTGAATCCTATCTCAGGGATGGCGAGCCCGTCGGTTCGCGCAGCCTGTCGCGCATCCTGCCCTCCTCGTTGTCGCCCGCCACCATCCGCAACGTGATGAGCGACCTCGAGCATCTCGGCCTGATCTACGCGCCGCACATCTCGGCCGGCCGCCTGCCGACGCAGACCGGCCTGCGCTTCTTCGTCGACGCCTTCATGGAGCTCGGCGACCTCTCCGACGACGAGCGCCGCATCATCGAGGCGCAGGTGCGCGCCTCCGGCTCCGGCGCGTCGCTGGAGCACATGCTGACCGAGGCCAGCCAGATGCTGTCGGGCATGTCGCGCGGCGCCGGCCTGGTGCTCGCCGCCAAGAACGAGGTGGCGCTGAAGCACATCGAATTCATCCAGCTCGAGCCGACCAAGGCGCTGGCCGTGCTGGTGTCGCAGAACGGCGATGTCGAGAACCGCGTCGTCGACCTGCCCGCCGGCACCACCGTCTCGCAGCTGCACGAGGCGTCCAACTTCCTCAACGCCCACATCCGCGGCCGCACGCTGGCCGAGGCGCGCGTCGAGATCGCCCGCATCAAGGACGAGACCAGGGCGGCCCTCGACACGCTGTCGCAGGATCTGGTCGAAAAGGGCCTCGCCGTCTGGGCCGGCGCGGAAAGCGGCCTGCCGGCGCGCCTCATCGTGCGCGGCCGCGCCAATCTGCTCGAAAACGTCACCGCCCAGGCCGACATCGAGTTGCTGCGGCATCTGTTCGAGGATCTGGAGACGCAGGACGGCTTGATCCAGCTGCTCGATCTCGCCGAGGAAGGGCCGGGCGTGCGCATCTTCATCGGCTCGGAAAACAAGCTGTTTTCGCTGTCGGGCTCGTCGCTGGTGGTGGCGCCCTATCGCGACAAGGATGCCCGCGTCGTCGGCGCGCTCGGCGTCATCGGCCCGACGCGGCTGAACTACGCCCGCATCGTGCCGATGGTCGACTATACCGCGCAGCTGATTTCGCGCATGTTGCGGTAAGGTGTGATCCGGGTGAGACCGGCCTGACCTGGATCTCAACACACCGTGGAAGGCACAAGCAGCAAGGGAGCAAAAGAATGGCGCTGGAATCGCTCAAGGCCCAGATCAGCCTGCTGCTCGAGGAAATGGTCAACCAGCCCGAGGACCAGCACGAGATTCAGGAGCAGCTGCGCGAGAAGCTGCAGGAATTGCGCGCCATGGGCCTGCCGCTGCCGGCCGATCTGGTCGAGCTGGAAAAGCGCCTGGACGATGATTTCTACGCCGAAGGCAGCTGAAACCATCCCTCAAATCGGCGTGTGCCTGATGTCCCAGGCGGAACGACCGCCGCATCCGCCCGTTCACTATTCGCGACGGCGCCGCGTGCGGCGCCGAAACCCCTGGAGGCCAGGATGATCCGATTTGCCGGCCTTGCGGCTGCCGCCTTGCTGCTTGCAACGACGGCCTCTGCCCAGCAGGCCGGCGAGCCGGTGCTGACCGGCAAGAAGGCCTTCGGCGACTGGAAGGCCGACAGGCCTGGCGTGCGCCGGCTGATCAGGCCGGATGATCTGCAAAAGCCCTATGTCAGCCGCTCCGTGTCGAACGGCGCCGGCGTGGCGGATCGGCCGGAAGGCGCCAGGCCGCTCGTGCCATCAGGCTTTTCCATCGAACTCGTCGCGTCGGGCATCGACAATCCGCGGGTCGTGCGCGCGGCGCCCAACGGCGACCTGTTCGTCGCCGACAGCAAGGCCAGCCAGATCCGCGTCTATCGCCTCGCCGAAGGCAGCGCCAGGCCGGCGCAGGAGGCGATCTTTGCCACCGGCCTGACCCGGCCCTACGGCATCGCCTTCTATCCGCCGGGCGACAAACCGCAATGGGTCTATGTCGCCAACAGCAACAGCGTCGTGCGCTTCGCCTATCGCGACGGCGACCTCAAGGCCGAAGGCATGCCGGAAACCATCGTCCCGGAAATCCCCGCGAACCATCACTGGACGCGCGACATCGCCTTTTCGCCTGATGGCAAGACGCTCTATCTGTCGGTCGGATCGGGCTCCAACGTCGCCGAGGACATGGCCGCCGAGCCTGAAGGCGGGCTCGAGCAATGGGCGACGTCGGCGCCGCTCGGCGCCACCTGGGGCCCGGAGGAAGGCCGCGCCGACGTGCTGGCCTTCGATCCGGACGGCAGCAACCGGCGCAGCTTCGCCACCGGCTTGCGCAACTGCTCCGGCATGACCGTGCAGCCGCAGACGGGCGCGCTCTGGTGCGTCGTCAACGAGCGCGACGAACTCGGCGACAACGTGCCGTTCGAATACGCGACGACGGTCAGGCAGGGCGGCTTCTACGGCTGGCCCTGGTACTATATCGGCGCCAACGAGGACCCGCGACACGCGGGCGCGCGCGCCGATCTTGCCGGCAAGGTCACCGTTCCCGACGTGCTGCTGCAGGCGCATTCGGCGCCGCTCAACATCGCCTTCTATGAGGGCGGCAGCTTCCCGGCCGACTACAGGGGCGATGCCTTCGTCGCTTTGCACGGCTCCTGGAACCGCGGCGTGCGCACCGGATACAAGGTGGTGCGGTTGAAATTCAAGGACGGCAAGCCGACCGGCGAGTATGAGGATTTCGCCACCGGCTTCGTCATCTCCGACGACGACGTCTGGGGCCGGCCGGTCGGCGTCACCGTCGCCAAGGACGGCGCGCTGATCCTCACCGAGGACGGCAACGGCACCATCTGGCGCGTTACCTATGGCGACGGCCGGTCCTGAGAAGCCTTACGCTGGTCGACCCCCACTCCGTCTCGGCTTCGCCGAACCACCTCTCCCCCGATCGACGGGGGAGAGGAAAGGCGCCAAGCTTTTTTGCAGTCAACGCTCGCCAAGTAAGGCCCCCTTCCTTTCCCTCCGGAGGGGGGAAAGGTGGCGCGGCGGAGCCGCGACGGATTGGGGGAACCACGTGGCAATCAAGCCTCGGGCCGTCAGTTAGCCTTGTAAGGCGAAGACCACGATGGTCTGGTGCAATGGATTCCGACCGTGAGGGAATTCAACCCCCGCCTGTTCCATGCGATAAGACCCTCCGATCTGGAACCTTATCCATGACGCTCACCGGATTCCTCGCCTACAGTGCAGCTCTCGGCATCGCCGCCGCCATTCCGGGTCCCGGCGTCACCGCGCTTGTGGCGCGGGCGCTGGGTTCCGGCTTCCGCTCGTCGCTGGCGATGTCGTTCGGCCTGATCCTCGGCGACCTCACCTACCTCACCGCCGTCATGCTCGGCCTCGCCTTCGTCGCGCAGACCTTCGGCATGGTTTTTCTTGCCATCAAATGGGCGGGTGTCACCTATCTCGCTTTCCTCGGCTGGCGCTTCTGGACCAGCGGCATCACGCCGGAGACTGTCGAGGCGCGCAAGGGCAAGGGCGGGCTCGCCGCCTCCTTCCTGGCCGGCCTGACGGTGACGCTCGGCAATCCAAAGACGATGATCTTCTATATCGCCATCACGCCGACCATCGTCGACCTGAAGGCGGTGACGCTCGCCGACTACGGCATCCTGGTCACGCTCACCGTCCTCGTCCTGCTGGTGGTGCTGGTGCCCTATCTGGCGCTGGCCGCCAAGGCGCGCTGGTTCCTCAAGTCGCCGCGCGCGCTGAAGGCGCTGAACCGCACCGCCGCCGGTTTCATGGTTGGCGCGGCGGCCGCCATCGCCGCCCGTCAATAGGCTGCAATCTCAACCGGTCTCCATTTCGGGGAAAGCATTCCGGAAACGGGCCGATCCGGAAAATGCTTTTCCGGGGCGGCAGCGTTTTCAGCACGCGCCCCACTCGGATATTTTCGGCCGGCAGCCTATCTTGCGCGGCTGAAAGCCCTATTCTGTCGCTTGATGCAATTGCCTGCCTGACCTGGGAGCGAAACAATGAACAAGCCCGTCACCTCCGCGCGCGTGCCCGGCCGCGGCCGCGTCTTTAATTCGATCACCGAGACGATCGGCGACACGCCCCTGGTGCGGCTCGACAAGTTCGCCAAGGAGAAGGGCATCGTCGCCAATCTCCTGGCCAAGCTCGAATTCTTCAACCCGATCGCCTCGGTCAAGGACCGTATCGGCGTTGCCATGATCGAGGCGCTGGAAGCCTCCGGCAGGATCGCCCCCGGCAGGACGACGCTGATCGAGCCGACCTCCGGCAACACCGGCATTGCGCTCGCCTTCGCCGCCGCCGCCAAGGGCTACAAGCTGATCCTGACCATGCCGGAGACGATGTCGGTCGAGCGGCGCAAGATGCTGGCGCTGCTCGGCGCCGAGCTGGTGCTGACCGAAGGTCCCAAGGGCATGAAGGGCGCCATCGCCAAGGCCGATGAGCTTGCCGCCACCTTGCCGGACGCCATCATTCCGCAGCAGTTCGAGAATCCGGCCAACCCGGAGATCCACCGCCGCACCACGGCCGAGGAGATCTGGAACGACACCCAGGGCGAGGTCGACATCTTCGTCTCCGGCATCGGCACCGGCGGCACCATCACCGGCGTCGGCCAGGTGCTGAAGAAGCGCAAGCCTTCGCTGCATGTCGTCGCCGTCGAGCCGGAGGCTTCGCCGGTGCTGTCCGGCGGCCAGCCCGGCCCGCACAAGATCCAGGGCATCGGCGCCGGCTTCGCGCCGAAGATCCTCGACACCACGATCTATGACGAGATCGTCAGGGTCTCCAACGAGGATTCCGTCGCCAATGCGCGGCTCGTCGCCCGCCTTGAAGGTGTGCCGGTCGGCATCTCGTCGGGCGCAGCACTCCAGGCGGCGATGGTCGTCGGCTCGCGGCCGGAGAACAAGGGCAAGACCATGGTCGTCGTCATCCCGTCCTTCGCCGAGCGCTACCTGTCGACCATCCTGTTCGACGGGCTGGGGGCTTAAGCAGCCTTGACGGACCGTCGCGGGACGCTGGACCGCTGAAAAAACCCGTGTGGCGTCAGCGTGGCGCTTGAGCGCCGCGCGGCTTCCGGTGCAAATCTCCCTCGGCCCGCGCGGCCATTGGGAGGATTCATGTACAGACTTTACACGCGCCCCGGCAGCGGCGGCTTCGTCGTCGAGGCCGCCCTTGCCCTGGCGGGCGCGCCGTTCGACCAGGTCGACGTGCCGAAGAAGGACCCGCCCGACCAGGCCTTCCTCGACATCAGCCCGTTGAACCAGGTGCCGGTGCTGACCTTGCCGGACGGCCGTTCGATCACCGAGTCGGCGGCGATCTGCATCCTGCTCGCCGAGCGCCATCCGGAAGCCGGACTGGCGCCGGCGGCGGGCTCGCCCGCCCGTGCCGACTTCCTGCGCTGGATGGCCTTCATGTCGTCGGTCCTCTACCCGGCGGGGCTGCGTTTCTATTATGCCCATCGCTACACCGCGGCGCCGGACGGCGTGGAGGCGGTGAAGCAGGCCGCGCTGGCCGAGATGGATCGCGGCTTTGCCATCCTCGACAAGGCCCTTGCCGGCCGCGACTGGCTGGTCGGCGAGCGGCTGTCGCTGGCCGACGTCTACCTGGTCATGCTGGTGGCCTGGCATCCCGAGATCGGCAAGGTCGCCGCCGCCTGGCCCGATATCGAGCGCCTGTGGGCCAGGCTGCGCGATCATGACCTGATCCGCAAACTGAATGCCGCCCACGCGATGTGGTGAGCGGGACCTTTATCCTGGCGCGAGGCCGTCGAGCAGGAAACCGAGGCCTTTGCGGAAAGCGCCGTTCCAGTCGTCGTCCAACAGCAGCCGGGAGCGTTCGATTGTCGCGTAGCGCTCGCTGAGACGGGTGAGGCGCTGCTGCGCGGCGGCCCTGTCGTCGTCCGACAGGTCGAAGCTCGCCCGGGTGATGGTGGCGCCCATCACATAGTTCCAGAGCGACCATATCGCGGCGTTGATATCGGCGTCCGCCACGCCGGCCCTGGACAAGGCCTTGCCCAGCAGTTCCAGCCGACTGAGGATGTTCGGGCCAAGCGCCCGGCGCGGCAACAGCGATGCCGACCAGGAATGGCTGAGCATGCTGGCGCGCCAGTCCTCGAGTATGTGAACGATCTCGCCGCGCCAGTCTTCGGACTGAGGTTCTTGCGGCGATCCGCGATACTCAAGCACCGCGTCGAGCGCCAGATCGAAGACATCCTCCTTGCTGTCGACGTGCCAATACAGGCTCATCACGCCCGAGCCGAGGCGATCGGCCAGCCGACGCATCGTCAATCCGTCGATCCCTTGCGCGTCCAGCAACTCCACCGCGGTGGCCACGATACGCTGCCGGGACAGAGGCGGCTCGCCCGCGGGCCGGGGCGGTTGACCTGGCCGCTGAGACCGTTTGCTTCGGGCGCCGCGATTGGCTGCCATTCGTCTTCCTCGCGTATCGGAGCCGCGATTCTGGCAGGCAACGTCAGGAATGTCGATGCCGCGCGGTTGACTCGTACATCGTACCATACGATGACTCGGACGCCGTACGAGTCGCGTGCGGCGATGAACCGAATTGCGATCGTGGGTGCGTTGCTCGCAGCCCGCAGAGCCAAGAGAAACTCATGCCACGCTCAATCAAGCACCTGCTCATCGGAGGGCTAATCATCATGACCATCGGAGTTCCCGCTGCGACGACAGCGAACGAGGACGATCGCAAGCTGGCCATCGTCAATCCACGGAACCTCCACGACCCGTCGCCGAATGGCTACAGCACGGCGGTGATCATGCCCCGGGGAGCACGGGTCGCCTACATTTCCGGGCAGGGCGGCCAGGACGGCACGGGCGCCTTGTCGCCGGACTTCGCCGTCCAGGTGAAACAGGCCTATGCGAACCTGCGCGCCGCGCTGGAGGGGATTGGCGCGAAACCCGATCAGGTCGCCAAGCTCACGGTCTTCGTGGTCGATCACGACATGTCCAAGCTCGAGGTGCTGACCAGCAACGTCAAGGACATGTTCGGCAAGGCGCTGCCGGCGCAGACGCTGGTTCCCGTTCCCAAGCTGGCGATCGACCCCATGCTGTTCGAGGTGGAGGCCGTGGTCGTGCTTGATTAGAGCATCGTGAGCTTCGCCTGCTTTTCCTGCAGGAAGCGGCGGACGGCCGGGTCCCGTTCGAGGCCGATCGCGCGGTCGTAAGCCTCGGCCGCCAATCCGGTCGTGCCGAGCCTCGCCAGCAGGCCGGCGCGGGCAGCCCAATAGGGCTGATAGTCATCCAGCCGCTTGTCGTCACCCAGCACGTACAGCGCCGCCAACCCGGCCGCCGCGCCCTCATCCTCGGCGATCGCCACGGCGCGGTTGATCGCCACGACAGGCGAGCCGGCGAGGGCCAGCAGCGCGTCGTAAAGCTGGCGGATCGCTGCCCAGTCGGTGCGGCCGCCGCGCCGCCGCGCCGTGTGGGCCGATTGCACGGCCGCCTCCAGCTGGTAGCGGCCGATGATCTCCTTGGCGGCGGCACGTTCGAGCAGGTCTTCCGCCTCGTCGATCAGCGTGTTGTCCCAGAGCGCGGTGTCCTGCTCGGCAAGCGGCACGAAGTCTCCGTCCGGGCTGCGCCGCGCCGCCCGCCGCGCTTCGGCGAACAGCATCAGCGCCAACAGCCCTACCGCCTCCGGCTCGTCCGGCATCAGCGAAGCCACCAGCCGGCCGAGCCAGATGCCCTCGGTGGCGAGGTTGCGGCGCCGCGTCTCGGTGCCGGCAGGATCGGTCCAGCCTTCGGCGAAGGCGGCGTAGATCGCCTCCAGCACCGCGTCCAGCCGCTCGCCGAGCTCGGCCCGCTCCGGCACCCGGAACGGAATGCCGATCTCGCGGATGCGGGTCTTGGCGCGCACCAGGCGCTGGCCCATCGTCGCCGGCGAGACCAGGAAGGCCGAAGCGATGGTCGCCGCGTCGAAGCCAAGGATGGTCTGCAGGATCAGCGGCGCGCGCACGCTGGCCTCGATCGCCGGATGGGCGCAGGCAAACATCAGCCGCAACCGTTCGTCCGGCAGCTCTTCGTCGGTCATGCGGGCCTCCACCTCCTCGGCGATCAGCTTGAGATGATCGCGCGCCGCCTCGCCGGTCTGCCGCCGCCGCACCGCGTCGACGCCTCGTCGGCGCGCCACCGCGAGCAGCCAGGCTTCCGGCTTTTCGGGCACGCCGGTCTGCGGCCAGCGCTCGAGCGCCGCCGCGA
>NZ_RZOF01000142.1:0-14118 GCF_003998955.1 Mesorhizobium sp. M4B.F.Ca.ET.017.02.2.1
CGCATGCGCCGCTTCGGTACGGCGAGCTCCTACGCAGCGGGCGAATCTATCGTTGTAGCCGGCGAGGTGTCGCCCGGCCTGATCCTCATCCTGTCCGGCAAGGTCGAGATCACGCAGGCCGGCGGGCTCGGGCCGCGCGAGGCGATCATCTCCTACGGCGCCGGCAACTTCATCGGCGAGCTGGCGCAGCTCTCGAGCCGGCCGTCGCTGATCAATGCCGAGGCGAGCGAACCGGTCGAGGCCATCGTCATCCCCTCGCAGCGGCTGCGCGATCTGATGGTGCAGGAGGCGAACCTCGGCGAGCGGATCATGCGGGCGCTGATCCTGCGCCGCGTCGGGCTGCTGGAGAGCGGCATCAGCGGGCCGATCATCATCGGCCCTCCCGGCAATGGCGACGTGCTGAGGCTGCAGGGCTTTCTCACCCGCAGCGGCCTGCCGCACCGCGCGCTCGATTCCGAGACCGACCCCTGCGCCAGGACGCTGACCGAGCGTTTCCATGTCGATCCGCATCACCTGCCGATCGTGCTGTGTCCGAACGGCAAGCTGCTGCACAATCCGGGCGATCACGAACTCGCGCGCTGCGTCGGCCTGCTGCGGCCCGTCGATGCCAGCAAGGTCTACGACGTGGCGGTCGTCGGCGCCGGGCCGGCGGGACTGGCAGCCGCTGTCTATGCGGCCTCCGAAGGGCTGTCGACGATCGTGCTCGACTGCCGCGCCTTTGGCGGGCAGGCGGGGGCGTCGGCGCGCATCGAGAACTATCTCGGCTTCCCGACCGGCATCACCGGCATGGCGCTGATGGCGCGCGCCTACAACCAGGCGCAGAAGTTCGGCGTCGAAATGGTGATCCCCGACGAGGCGAAGCTGCTCAGCGGCGACAGCAACCTGTCCGGCTACGCGCTCGATGTCGGCTATGGCGAGACGGTGCACACGCGCACGGTGGTGATTGCCAGCGGCGCGCGCTACCGCCGCCTCGATGTCGCCAATCTGGCGCAGTTCGAGGGCACGTCGGTGCACTATTGGGCGTCGCCGATCGAGGCGCGGCTTTGCCGGAATCAGGAGGTGGCGCTGGTCGGCGCCGGCAATTCGGCCGGCCAGGCGGCGGTCTTCCTGGCCAGCCAGGTGGGCAAGGTGACGCTGCTGGCGCGCCGCGGCAGCCTCAACGAGACCATGTCGCGCTATCTGGTCGAGCGCATCGAGGCGCAGCCGAACATCGAGGTGCTGGCCGAGACCGAGATCGTTGCGCTGGACGGCCGCGAGAGCAACCTCGAGCGGGTGCGCTGGCGTAACCGCGCGACTGGCACCGAGACGACGCAAACCATCCGCCATCTCTTCCTGTTCATCGGCGCCGACCCAAACACGGACTGGCTGGCGAAATGCAACGTGGCGCTCGACGCCAAGGGTTTTGTCCGCACCGGACCAGAGGTGGCGCAGGGACATGGCCTGATGGAGACGAGCCGCAGCGGCGTGTTTGCCATCGGCGACGTTCGCTGCGGCTCGATCAAGCGCGTCGCCGCCGCCGTCGGCGAAGGCGCCCAGGTGGTGGCGGCGCTGCATGCCTATCTTGCTCAGAACGGCGGCGGCGCTCAATTCGAACAGGCGAGGAGATCGTAATGGACGAATGCCGGCACACGGGCGACATCAGGCAAGTCACGCCGAGCGCGCTCGGCTGCGAGGAATGCCTGAAGAGCGGATCATGGTGGGTGCATCTCAGGCTCTGCCGCACCTGTGGCCATGTCGGCTGCTGCGACGACTCGCCCAACCGCCACGCCACCAAGCATTTTCACGCGACCAGCCATCCGGTCATCGAGGGCTACGACCCGCCGGAAGGCTGGGCATGGTGCTATGTCGACGAAGTGTTCATCGACCTCGGCGACCGCACGACGCCGCAGAACGGGCCGATCCCGAAGTTTGTTTGAGGCGGCGCGAGGCCACGCATCTAGGACGGCTGCGCTATTTCACCGAGCTCGTGACGGTCCGGTCAATGGCGTCGGGAACGGATTTGCGTTCGTTGCCGGCAAGGGCCGCGATGATCAGCAGGCTGGCGACGACCGGAACGAACAGCAAGGCGACGCGCGCCTGCACGTAGAAAATAGCGCGCCATTCGCTGCGCTTTTCGGGGCTGTCGTTCATCGCGCTCACTCTGTCCTGCCTCCCGAGGCGGGAGATAGTAGCGAAGCGTTAAACAACCCCTTCCGAATCCGTTAACTCGCGAATTTCGAACGGTCTGCCGTGGCGCGAAAGTTCGTGTCGACAAGACCGCTGCACGCAACCGGATCAACCGATCGGCAAGGCAAACAGCCGGCCGCCGGCCGGCACGATGTCATCGATGCCGGCGAGCCGCAGGCAGTGCCAGGCCATGGCGTGGTTGGAGGAGGTGACGGGGATGCCGATGCGCTGTTCCAGCGCCGCCACCGCCTCGGCGACGCGCAGGCTGGTGCAGGAGATGAAGATGGCGTCGACGCCGGGCACGGCGGCCATGCGCCCGGCCGCCGCCTCGATCGAGGCCAGCGAGATGCGGGCGGCCTCGCGGTCGTCGCGCCGGTCGAAGGTGGCGACTGCCGCGATGTCCAGGCCGCGCCCGCTGAAATAGGCGACGAGGCCGCGGTTGATCTCGGGCGCGTAAGGCGTCAGCAGGCCGATGCCCTTGGCGCCGAGCGCCTTGAAGGCGGCGAGCGCGCCGGTGACCGGCGTGGTGCAGGCGACCCCCGGCCGCGCCTTGCGGATCTCGGCGAACACGGCTTCCTCGCCCAGCGTCATCGTCGCCGAGGTGCAGCCGAAGCCGACGACGTCGAGCGGGATGCTGGGCAGGATCAGGTCGACGGTCGGCGCGATGCGCGGGCCGATGGCGCGCAGCGTGTCCGGCGTGATGTCGTTGTCGTTGAACAGGCGCGCCTCGTAGAAGGCGACACCGGGAATGCGCACCAGCGCGCGGAACTCATGCTCCAGCGTCTGGTCGGTGGCGAGGATCGCCAGCCCGATCGCCGCGCGCGAGGCGAGGCCGCCGTCGATCTCCGAGGGCAGGACGCCGAGATCGACAGGTCCCGAAGCGGCGAGGGGCGCGGCGGCTGGGTTGGCGGACATGGCGTTCCCTTTCTTGTCAGAGCGGGATCGATCCTGCTCTCAGTTCAGAAGTCCATCCATCGAAATCGCCGGCTTGCGGCCGGCGATCAGGTCGGCGGTGATGCGGGCCGAGCCGTGCGACATGGTCCAGCCGATATGGCCGTGGCCGGTGTTGAGGTAGAGGTTGCGCAGACGCCGCTGTCCGAACTGCGGCAGGTTGTTCGGCGTCATCGGCCGCAAGCCCGCCCACATCTCGGCGCGGTCGTAATCGGCGCCTTCCGGGTAGAGCTCCTCGGTCACGCCTTTCATGAAGGCGAAGTCGGCCGGTTTGTGGCTGGTGTCGTAGCCGGCGAACTCGGCGGTGGCGGTAACGCGCAGGCGGTCGCCGAAGCGGGAAATGGCGACCAGATTGTGCTCGTCGACGGACGCGACGGTCGGCGGCGCCGGGCGGTTGCCAATGGGGATGGTCAGCGAATAGCCCTTGATCGGATAGATCGGCAGGCTGATGCCGATGGTTTTGGCGATCAGCGGGCTGTAGGAGCCGAGCGCCAGCACATAGGCGTCGCCCTTGAAGGCGCCCCTGTCGGTCCGCACCTGCGTGATGCCGTCGCCCGAGGTCTCGATGCCGGTGATGGTGGTGCCGGTGCGGATTTCGCCGCCGCGCCCGGCGATCTTCGCCGCCAGCGCGCGGGTGAACTTCGCCGGGTCGCCGGTCTCATCGGTCGGGCAATAGATGCCGCCGGCGATCTTTTCCCGCGCCGAGGCCAGCGACGGATCGAGTGCCACGACGCCCTCGCGATCGAGCACCCTGATCTCCTGGCCGTCGGACTCCAGCAGCTTCATGTGCTCGACGCCCTTGTCGAGCGCCTGCTGGCTGCGATGGAAATACAGGATGCCGCGGTCGTTGCGGTCGTAGTCGATCGCCTCGTCGGCAATCACCTCGCGCAGCACGCTCTGCGAATAGGCGGCAAGGCGATGCTTGAGCAGCGTGTTGCGCCTGGCCTTTTCCGCCGTGCATTCCATCAGGAACAGCCACGACCAGCTGTAGAGCCGGGGATCGGCCGACATCCTGAAGCGCAGAGCCTGGTCCTTCAGCACCAGCGATTTCAAAAGGATCATCGGCGCTTTCGGCGAGGACCAGACGAAGGAATGGCCGGGCGCGATCATGCCGGCATTACCCCAGCTCGTCTCGGCGGCGACCTGAGGCTGGCGCTCGATGAGCACCACCTCGTGGCCGTCCTTCTGCAGCTGGTAGGCGGTGGTAACTCCAACCACGCCACCGCCCAGCACGATCACGCGCATGACGCCTCCGGAGATCGCAAAGCGGTGGCAGTTTAGAGCGTGGATTGCGCTCTGCAATGGCACACATACCGAGATGTCGGCGGGACAGCGATGACTATTCAGCCCCTCAACGCCTGCTCCAGATCCGCGATCAGATCATCCCCATCCTCGATGCCGGCCGAGAGCCTGACCAGCGAATCCGATATCCCGATCGCGCCGCGCTTCTCCGCCGGGATCGAGCCGTGCGTCATCAGCGCGGGATGCTCGATCAGGCTCTCGACGCCGCCGAGGCTTTCGGCCAGGGTGAACAGCTGCGTGCGTTCGAGGAAGCGCTTTGTCCCCGCCAGATCGCGGTCGAGCTCGACCGAGATCATGCCGGCGAAGGCGTGCATCTGGCGTTTGGCGATTTCGTGCTGCGGGTGGCTGGCGAGGCCGGGATAGATGACACGGCGCACGTCGTTGCGACTTTCCAGCCACTGCGCGATCTTCAGGCCGTTGGCGGAATGGCGCTCCATCCGAAGCGCCAGTGTCTTGATGCCGCGCAGCGCCAGAAAGGAGTCGAACGGGCCGGAGATGGCGCCGATGGCGTTCTGCAGGAATTTCAGCCGGTCGGCGAGATCCTTGTCGTCGCCGACGACCGCGACGCCGCCGACCATGTCGGAATGGCCGTTGAGGTACTTCGTCGTCGAGTGGACGACAATGTCGATGCCGAGCTCCAGCGGCCGCTGGATGTAGGGGCTGCAAAAAGTGTTGTCGGCGACGGTGAGCAGGCCCTTGCGCTTGGCCAACGCCGCCACCGCTTCGAGGTCGACGATGCGCAGCAGCGGATTGGTCGGCGTCTCGACCCAGAGCAGTTTTGTCTCGGGGCGGATGGCGGCCTCGACGGCGGCGAGGTCGGTGAAGTCGGCGAAGCTGACCTGCAGCCCGGCCGAGCGCTTGCGCACCCGTTCCAGCAAGCGAAACGTGCCGCCATAGATGTCGTCGGTGGCGACGATATGGGCGCCGGCATCGAGCAGCTCCAGCACGGTCGAGATCGAGGCGAGGCCGGAGGCGAAGGCGAAGGCTCTTGTGCCGCTTTCGAGATCGGCCACCGCGCGCTCGAAGGCGAAGCGGGTCGGGTTCTGGCTGCGGGCGTATTCGAAGCCCTTGTGCACGCCGGGCGACTGCTGGCCGTAGGTGGAGGTGGCGTAGATCGGCACCATCACCGCGCCGGTCGTCGGGTCGTGGCTCTGGCCGCCATGGATGGTGCGGGTCGAAAAGGCCAGGCGGTTCTTGCCCGTTGCATTGCTCGTCATCTTGCGCGACGCCTCAGATGGTTGATCAGGTCGATGCGGGTTATCAGGCCGATGAACTCCTCGCCATCGAAGACGATGGCGACCTCGTTGCGGTCGAAGACAGGCAGCAGCGCATCGAGCGTCTGGCTGGCCTGCAGCGTGTGCAGATTGGAGGTCATGGCGGTGCGCACCGGGCCGTTGAAGCGGTCCCAGCGGCCGTCATAGGGGCCGTCGACCTTGGCGAGGATGTCGCCCTCGTCGACGATGCCGACCAGCTTGCCATTGTCGAGCACCGGCAGTTGCGAGACATCGGAGCGGCGCATGCGGCCATAGGCGTTGAGCAGGCTTTCCTCCGGGCCGACCCAGACCGTGTCGCCGGTGCGGTGCGAGCGCATGACGAGGTCGCGCAGGTCGCCGTGCTGCTCCTGCTCGGCCAAGCCCTGCTCGGCCAGCCAGAAATCGTCGAAGACCTTCGACAGGTACTTGTTGCCGCTGTCGCAGACGAAGGTGACGACGCGCTTGGGCACCGTCTGCTCGCGGCAATAGCGGAGCGCCGCCGACAACAGCGTGCCGGAAGAGGAGCCGGCCAAAATGCCTTCGCGGGACAGAAGATCGCGCACCGCCAGCATGCTCTGCTTGTCGGGGATGGAATAGGCCTTCTTGACCAGCGACAGATCGGCATTGGGCGGCACGAAATCCTCGCCGATGCCTTCGACCGTCCAGCTGCCGGCCTCTTCCATCTTGCCGGTCTTGATCAGCGGCGCCAGCACCGAGCCGACCGGGTCGGCCAGCACCATCTCGGTCTTCGGCGAATGTTTCGCGAAATAGCGGCCGAGCCCGGTCAGCGTGCCGCCGGAGCCGACGCCGACCACTGCCGCGTCGACATCGCCGTCGAGCTGGGCAAGGATTTCCGGGCCGGTCGTGGTCTCGTGCGCCAGCGGGTTGGCGGGATTGGCGAACTGGTTGGCATAAAAGGCGCCGGGGGTTTCGGCGGCGATCTTCTCGGCCATGTCCTGATAGTATTCGGGATGGCCCTTGCCGACATCGGAGCGCGTCATGCGCACCTCGGCGCCGAGCGCGCGCAGATGCTGGATCTTCTCGCGCGACATCTTGTCGGGGACGACGAGGATGATGCGGTAGCCCTTGGGGATGCCGACCTGGGCAAGACCGAGGCCGGTATTGCCGGCGGTCGCCTCGACGATGGTGCCGCCGGGCCTGAGCTTGCCCTGCCGCTCGGCGGCGGCGATCATCGACAGCGCGATGCGGTCCTTGATCGAGCCGCCGGGATTCTGGCTTTCGAGCTTGATGAACAGCCGACATCTGCCGGTGTCGAACTTGGTCAGCTCGACGATCGGCGTCTGGCCGATGAGGTCGAGCACGGACGCATAGGGCGGACGCAGGCGGGAAACGGCACTGTCGGCTTTTCCGTGCTCGCTCATGCAAAAAGCTCCATGGTGAAAACCTAGCGTCTTTTCCAGCCGATCGCTGCCGGAAAGAAGATAGATCGTGCCAATCGGAGGGCGAGTGGAGGAATGAAATTCCATGGTGCGGCCGCCGAACCGGGAGGGCAGATGGCGCCTCGCCGGAAGCGTCAGATGCGCGAGCGGCTGGCCCAGCCGAGCCCGAGCAATCCCACCAGCATCGTCAGTATTCCGATATAGAGCCAATGCGTCTGGCCGGTCATGAAGCTGCCCCGGACAAGACCGAGGCCCTGAAGGGACCAGAGCAGGCCGATCGCGAGCACGATCAGCGCCAGCACAAACCGCATCAATCGCATCGGTGGGATTCCCTTCGCAAGTCGATCGTCGACTCAGTCACGGTGGCAATGAAAGAGCGGAAGGAAGCGATCCAATCGCGCCCGTCTGTACTTGCGTATTGATGCCCGATCCAGCCAGACACAACCAGAAAACCGGTGCGAATGATCATCGAGAATACGCCGCGCAAGCCGGGAAGACTCATGACAAACTGTTTCCCGGCGACTCCAAACGTGTGCCGTTGCCATGGAACCGCCAGATGGCGGCCGCATTTCCTGCCTTAATTGCTTCCTAACGGCTGGGGTCTGTCCAAACGGAGCCATTCCCCAAAGATGATGAAGACAAAGCAAACCGCGCTTGTCGCGGTAACGGTAGCGGCTGGCCTGATGGTCGGCGCCTCCGCCTCCTCCGCCGCCGCGCAATGCGGCCGCGCCTCCTGGTACGCGCTGCACTCGCGCACTGCTTCCGGCGAACGCATGAACCCGTCGGCGCTGACCGCCGCGCACCGCACCTTGCCCTTCGGCACCAAGCTCAAGGTAACCAACAAGAACAACGGTCGCAGCGTCGTGGTGCGCATCAACGACCGCGGCCCGTTCATCAAGGGGCGCGTGCTCGATCTCTCGAAGGGCGCGGCCAGCCAACTCGGCTTCATCGGTTCGGGCCACACCGCCGTGTGCATGGCGCGCGTGTGATATGTCTGACATGTCCGGCCAGGGGGCCGGACATATTTCCTACACACTTCCGCAGCGCACAGTGAGCCGGCTGCCGCCCGCCGAGGCGGATTCTCAAGGCTTTGGCCGAAAGAACCATTGATCACTCGACATGACGTATTGCATCGCACCAATATCTTGTTAACCTCGCCGCGAGACATTTGAGGCTCGGCGCTGCACGTCGTCCTTGGGTCGCAGCAGCAGCGGGGTCTTCTCGATGTACTACCAGCTCTACGAACTGAACCACGCCGCGCTGCAGCCGGCTCGCGTCTATGCCGACGCGGTGAAGATGTTCTACACCAACCCGCTCAATCCGATCGCGCACACGCCCTGGGGCCGCTCGGTGGCGGCAACCGCCGAACTGTTCGAGCGCACCACGCGCCGCTACGGCAAGCCGCAATTCGGTCTGAACAAGGCCGTCGTCGACTGGAAGAGCGTCGACGTCAGCGAAAAGACCGTCTGGTCGAAGCCTTTCTGCAACCTGATCCGTTTCGAGCGGGCCGTCCCCGCTGGCCGCAAGCCCGATCCGAAGCTTTTGATCGTGGCGCCGATGTCGGGACACTACGCGACGCTGCTGCGCGGCACGGTGGAGGCGATGCTGCCCTATGCCGACGTGCACATCACCGACTGGGTCGATGCCCGCATGGTGCCGCTGGCCGACGGCGGCTTCGATCTCGACGACTATATCGACTACATCATCGAGATGTTCCATGCGCTCGGTCCCGACACCCATGTGATGGCGGTGTGCCAGCCCTCGGTGCCGGTGCTGGCTGCGGTGGCGCTGATGGAAAAGCGCGGCGACCCCTTCGTGCCCTCGACGATGACGCTGATGGGCGGGCCGATCGACACCCGCCGCAATCCGACGGCTGTCAATTTGCTGGCCGAGGAAAAGGGCAGCGGCTGGTTCCGCGACAACGTCATCATGCAGGCGCCGTGGCCGGTGCCCGGCTTCGGCCGCGAGGTCTATCCCGGCTTCCTGCAGCTCTCGGGCTTCAT
Organism: Mesorhizobium sp. M4B.F.Ca.ET.017.02.2.1; assembly: GCF_003998955.1. Taxonomy (NCBI): domain Bacteria; kingdom Pseudomonadati; phylum Pseudomonadota; class Alphaproteobacteria; order Hyphomicrobiales; family Phyllobacteriaceae; genus Mesorhizobium; species Mesorhizobium sp. M4B.F.Ca.ET.017.02.2.1. The sequence goes on from NZ_RZOF01000142.1 coordinate 9,076, forward strand.
GAGCATGACCCTCGACCGCCACATCATCGCCCACAAGGACTTCTTCATGCACCTGGTGAAGCATGACGGCGACAATGCCGAGAAGCACCGCGATTTCTACGACGAATATCTGGCGGTGATGGACCTGACGGCGGAATTCTACCTGCAGACGGTCGACACCGTGTTCGTGCGCCATGCCCTGCCCAAGGGCGAGATGATGCATCGCGGCGAGGCCGTCGACACCTCGGCGATCCGCAATGTCGCGCTGTTCACGGTCGAGGGCGAGAACGACGACATTTCCGGTCTCGGCCAGACCCAGGCCGCGCATGATCTGTGCGTCAACATCCCAGCCGACCGGCAGGCCCACTACATGCAGCCGGCGGTCGGCCACTACGGCGTCTTCAACGGCTCGCGCTTCCGCTCCGAAATCGTGCCGCGCATCGTCGACTTCATCACCAGCTACGGCCGCCAGACCCGCGTCGCGGCAAAGCCCAAGCTGGTGCGCTCGGCCAAGGGCTGAAGAAGACCGCAAGGCCGGGCCGCCGCGACGGCGGCTTTCGGCATATCCGGATCCCGCTGTTGCACAAGTGCCGCTGTCAGGATCGCGGAAGTAACCATGCCGCCAATCAGGCCAGACTCGTAATTGACACGGACTGTAAATCGCCCTTAACGTTTCGTTAACAACAAGGGCGAACGGGGACTATGATTTCCTCACCGATGGCACGGACGCTGCGCTTGTGTGCGGTCGCAGGGCTGGCGATTTCGGGATTGTGGGCGGCGCCCGCATTCGCGGCGGGAGCGATGATGACCGGAGGGCTGACTTCGCAGCCGATCGGACATTACGATTTCTGCAAGGCCAATCCGGGCGAATGCTCGATCCGCCCGAGCAATCTGGCGCCGGCCAAGATGACCGATGCGTTCCTGCGCAAGCTCGTCAGCATCACCGCCAAGGTCAACGCCGCCGTCAAGCCGATGAGCGACTACGACATCTACGGCAAGGACGAGGTCTGGGCCTATCCCGACAAGGGCGTCGGCGACTGCGAGGACTATGTGCTCGAAAAGCGCCGCCAGCTCTACCGCATGGGCGTGTCGCTCGCCGACCTGCTGATCACCGTCGTGCGCAAGCCCGACGGCGAAGGCCATGCGGTGCTGACGGTGCGCACCGACGAGGGCGACTACGTGCTCGACAACCTGAACGACAAGGTCAAGGCCTGGGACGAGACCGGCTACCGCTTCCTAAAGCGGCAAGCGATCGACAACACCGGACGCTGGGTGTCGATCCGCGGCGGCCAGCAGGTGCTGGTCGGCGCGGTGCAGTAACCGACGATCGAGTCTGCATTCCAAGCGTTGAGGCGGGCTGGTACCGCCCTTGGCTGCTTTTACATCATAGGTTGGCGCCGCCCTCATTGCCCTGCCGGGCATTTCTCCCCGTATAGTGACGGGGACGCTGCGCGCACCGCATTGCAAAATTGCCCCAACGTAGCGGCCAGCTCCCTTCTCCCCGTCGCTATACGGGGAGAAGGTGCCGGCAGGCGGATGAGGGGCAGCGCCAACGTCAAATGAGACTTGCTGGCCGCGTCCCGCGCCGCCCTTCCAACTTTTTGCAGTCATCCGTGAACCAGACGGTCTCTGCCGGCGACACACAGCCGCGTACAGAAACCAACCCTGGAGACTTCAAATGACTGCTTTTCTGCGAAATGCCCTTCTCGCCGCTGTCGCGGTCTCGTCCATGGCCGGATCCGCGCTGGCGGACCAGACCGTCAGCTGTGCCGAGACCAAGACCAACGCCCTGTGGAGCGGCCGTTGTTGCGGCACCAGCGATTCGAGCTGCCTGGGCGGCGGACACGAGCATGGCGACCATGACAACCATGGCGGTCGCGGCGGCCAGACCGGCGCGAAGTGATCTCGCAACATGCCCGCTGGCTACCGGCCAGCGGGCATCGCCTCATGTGAAGCCGATGCCGGCGCCGGAGCAATTCGCGCCGCGCATCACGTCCGCCGGCCAAGGGCCGCGCGGACCGAAGCCGTGATCCGGCGAAGCTCCGCCTCGTCCAGCTTCTCGATGTTTTCAGCCAGGAGATTGGCGAGTTCGGTGGCGGCGGGCGTCAGGCCCGACGTGTCAATCCGCACCCGCGGATGCGAAGCCTCGGCGAGGCGCGCGAGTTCCTCGGCATCGTCCCAGATGACGTTGAAATAGCCGATGATCTTCTGGATCAGCGTCCAGGTCGGCGCGCCGCGGCGGCCATGTTCAAGCGCCGACAGGTAGGCGGCGCTGACGCCGATCGCCTCGGCCATCGCCTTCTGGCTGAGGCCGCGCTCGGCGCGCAGCGCGCGCAGCTTCTCGCCGAACGGTGTCATGCCAGCGCTCTCATGTGCGGGTTTTCATGTGCGAGTCCGGCGCAAGCGGACATAGAGCGCGCCGGAGCCGCCATGGTTGCGCGCGGCATGGTCGTGGCTGGAGACCAGCGGCCGGAAGGCGGGCGTCGACAGCCAGGCCGGCACCGAACGCCGCAGCACGCCGTCGCCGCCGGACGAGGAACCCTTGCCGGTGATGACCAGGACATAGCGGATGCCGCCGGCATGGGCCCGGTGCAGGAATGAAAACAGCAGCGAATAGGCCTCGTCCTGGGTCATGCCGTGCAGGTCGACGCGGCCTTCGATCGGCAAGCGGCCCTTCGACAGCTTGTTCAGGGTCTGGTCGTCCAGCGCATGCGAGACATGCTGGGTCCTGGGCTTTGCCGCGACGGGTGGAGCGCCGTTGACGGGAGCAGGCGCCGGCGCCGGTTTTGGCTCGACGCTGAAATCGGCGACGTCGACGGCGGCCTTGCCCTTGAGCGGCTTGGCCGTGCGCGCCACCAGGTTCCACAGGACGCGGTCGTCTTCGCTCAGCCTGTCGATACGGCGGGTCATCACACCACCCCCGAAACGAGCTGGCGCGGGATCAGCGCATAAAAATCGGCGGCGTTGCGGACGATGCCGGCGATCTCGCCGGCGGCGTCGCCCGAGCCGGCGAAGAGGTCGCCGCGCGCCGGGCCGGTGATGGCCGAGCCGGTGTCCTGCGCGATCATGAGGCGCCGGAACGGCCCGTCGCCGAAAGCGGCGAGCGTCGGCGCGTCGATGTAGAAGGGCGTGCCGAATGTGTGCAGCAGCCGGTCGACGGCAACCGAACGGCCCGGCGTCAGCGGCACCTTGGCGGCGGCGATCGGACCGAGCGCCGCATCGTCGACCGCCGCCTCGCGGAAGAAGATATAGGAGCGGTTCTGCCAGAGGATCTCGTCGATGCGATCCGGGTGCGCCCTGAACCAGGCGCGGATCGACTGCATCGTCACCTTGGCCAGCGGGATTTCGCCGAGATCGCTCAGGATCTTGCCGGGGCCGGTGAAACGCTGGCCGGACTTGGCGGCGTAGGTGACGCGGCAGAGCCGGCCGTCGGTCATCTTCAGCCGCGCAGCGCCCTGCACATGGATGAAGAAGGCGTCGACCTTGTCGGCGAGCCAAGCAATCTCCAGCCCCTTGCCGGCAAGCGCGCCGCGCTCGATGGCGCCGCGGTCGAAATATTCGGCCAGCCCATCCCCTGTCTCCCGGGCGAAGGCGAGATAGGGATCCATGCCATCCGGCCGGTTGGCGTCCTGGACGTCGATCAGATCGGCCGGGCGTGACAGCAGCGGCACCGTGAAGCCGGCCGTCCGCACCGGCGAGGCCTCGACCTCCGGCTCGTAGAAGCCGGTGACGAGGCCGACGCCGCCGTGTTCGGCGGCGACATGGGTGGGAACGAAATGGCGTTCGAAGAAGGCCCGGGCTTCGGCTCGATTCGGCAGCGAAACAGCCCGCGCCTCCTGATAAGCCCCGGCAAAGGCCTCGAAGCCGACGCCCAGCGAGCCGCTGCGGTAGGGCTTGGTCAGGACATGGAAGGCCGAGCGGCGAAAGGCGGCAAAGGCGGCGCGGTGGTCGTCCTCACCCCAGCCGGGCAGTGCGCCAAAGGATTTTTCGCTGAAAAGGGAAGAGAGCGACACCGCCGCCGCCCGGGCTCAATCTTCTTCTTCGGTGGCGACGAGCTTCCAGTTCGGATCGCGCGAGCGCGTGTCGCGGGCGAAGGTCCAGACATCCTTGACCTCGGCGACGGTTTCGGGGTCACCGTCGATGACGGCGCCGGCCTTGTCGCGGGTCGCCGAAATCAGCTCGCTGACGATGCGCAGCGTGATGTGCGCCTCGCCGGCCTTCATCTCTGCGGCGACGATATCGGCCTTGTCGATGCCGACGAAGGAGGACTGGATCTTCTCCGCCTTCGCCTCGCGCTCGCCGATCGCGGCGACGAAGCCGTCAAAGACCTCGCGCGAGAGAAGGTTCTTAAGCGTCTTGCGGTCGCCATCGGCGTAGGCCATGACGATCATCTCGTAGGCCATCTTGGCGCCGTCGACGAAGCCCTTGGGGTCGAAGGACGGGTCGTTGTCCTTGATCGCCCTCAGACCCTTGTTGAGATCGGTGTCGGGCTTGGCGAAGGCGTCGATCGCGGCATAGACGTCGACGGCCGGCTCCCCAGGCGCCCGCTTGCGCGGCAGCGAGACGACATTCTCGGCCTTCTGGCCGGCATCCTGCTCGCGGGTGCGGCTTGCCGAATAGGGGTCGAAGGGCGGGCGCTCGCTGCCCGTGCGACGGCCCAGCACGTTGCGCAGCTGGAAAAAGATCACAACCGCCGCAATCAGAAAAAAAATCGTGCCGAAGTCGAAGAATCCCATATCTTCCGCCAATTCGATCCCTGTCCTGGCCGGACCGCCGGCCAGCATCGGGCCGCGGTCGCATAGCGTTCAACACCCAAAGCATATAGAACGCTAGGCGCAATCATTCAAATCAAAGGCAGGCATACCTATCTAACGGGTCCGGTGCCAGCGGCGATTGCACGCTGGCCGGGAAAACATGGAAACGATCGGCCAGGAATTGCGTATTTCACTGCTCCCCTTGTTCGTCCTCGCGCTGCCGCTTCTGGAAATCGCCGGCTTCGTCGTTGTCGGCCGCCAGGTCGGCGCGCTGGCGACAGTCGGCCTGGTGCTGGCCTCCTCGATTGCC
>NZ_RZOF01000143.1:0-14039 GCF_003998955.1 Mesorhizobium sp. M4B.F.Ca.ET.017.02.2.1
CGCCAGGACGGCGCCACTTCATTCCTCCGGATCGCGCGGCGTGCCGCCCTGTCCGAATTGCGCCACTAGCCCCGCCGAACGCAGGACATTGAGGACGCCGGCGCCAAATCCCAGCAGCAGGCCGACGATCAGACCCCATGGCGATATTCCCGCCAGCCGGTCGATGATCCAGCCGATCGCGACACCGACCACTATACCTGCGATGAACTCGCTGGACAGCTTGAGTGCCTGACCGTATCCGGTCACTGCTTTCGCGTCGTCTTTCCCCTCGAGCCGGTCCGGCCGTCTTGTCGCAAGCGATGCTTCAAGATCACGCCGGCGGCGCTCAAGATCGTCGTCGCGGATGTCGGCTTCGCGCTGCTTGCCGCGGCCGGTTTCTCCGGTTCCGTCTGGCCCGTTCGTGTCGGCCATCGCAACCCCCCTGCCCGGTCAGACCGCTAGCGTCCGTCCGCTTCTAAAGTCGCCGGCAACATAGTTAGAGGGTCCGCGCCCGTCAAGCCACGGGCCGAACTTCAAACCCATGTATTTTTTGTTTTAAAATCAATAGCTTAAAGAGGTGCGACATCGTGCCCGTCGCGCTTGGGGGCAAGCGCCCGGCGAATCCTTGCAACCAAGGCTCCCCGGTTGCCGGCGTCCGGAGCCATCCGGACCGCCCGGACGGTCCCGGCGAAACAGCCTCAGCTCCAGCCGCCACCATAGGTGCGGTAGAAGATATGCAGGCCGATCTTGGTCATTCGCTTCATCGTGCGCGCCCAGCCCGGATGCACGTAATTGGCATAGTAGTGGGTCGACGAGCCGACTTCCGGAATGAAGATCTTGCCGGCTGTCACCGCCATGGCGACGTCCTGCGCGGTCTTGTAGGCGGCGGGATCGGTGACGCGCTTCTTGCGGCCGTCGCAGGCGAAGGAGAACTGGCAGCGGTTCAGCCAGTTGTCGTTCTGGTAGACGACGCCGCAGATCGACTTCGGATAGGCCGGGTTGCGCACGCGGTTGAGGATCACCTGGGCGACGGCGGCCTGGCCGCGCACGGATTCGCTGCGCGCCTCGAAATAGATGCCGTTGGCAAGGCAGGCCTGCTCCGGCTTGGAGAAGACGCTGGCCGGTAGCGGGTTCTGGATCCACCAGTGATCGCCCGTGGCCATCGGCGGGATGAAGCGGCCGTTGTTCGGCTCCTCGTCCTGCAGCAGCGCCTCGAAGGGCGAGGCCTTGGCATAGTCGGGCTCGGCCTGGGCATAGGCGGTGGCCAGCACGTCCGGCTTGTCGTTGTTGACGAGCGCCGCCAGCATGGCCGGCACGCCGGGATCCGGCTTCTTGTCCTCGCGGATGTGGAACGCCTGGGCGATCTGGATCTCCTTGCCCTTGATGCCGGGCTTGGCGAAGGCGAGCTTCAGGCCGCTGTCCATGCTCGGGCGAAGCAGCGAGGATGTGCGTTCGAAGATTGAGCCGGCGTTGAAGGCCTTTGGTGGCGCCACCGGCGAGACCTGAACGATGCGGCCCTTCTTGTCGGCGCGCACGATGCGGTCCTCGTCGGGCGTCGTGCCGGCCACAGTGCCCTTGCCGCGAAAGGCGACCGTGCCGACGCCCGGCAGTTGCACGCCGGAGCCGGAGATCGAGCCGGTGGAGGTGGAATCGACGAACGGCATCTCGGCGTTGTGGACCGAGCCCGCGACGGACTTTTCGACATAGGCGTTCCAGCGGGCGTTCGACGTCTCAAGGCCGGAAACGAGGCTGGTCATGTCCTGATAGGCGACGACCGACGGAAAGCCGACCCAGATGCCAAGGCCAATAACGAACGGAGACAGGAAGGAACGTTTTCTCTCACCGGCGGCGGCGACCAGCCGCTTCAAGACACGTCGATGCACGGAACTCTCCAGAAACGCAACTGACCCTCTGGAGAGCCAAAATGATGCATTAACCTTGATGGGGCGTTAACGCCATCGATCGTGTTTTTTGATGTTGGCCTGAATCGGGACGGCCCCGGAATCAGGCTGGCCGCAGGAAGATCGGCCAGGCGATCAGCGCGCAGCCGGCCGCCGCCAGCCAGACGCCGGGCCATGCCCAGAGGTGCAGGAGCCCGGGAATGGCGATCGGCACCAGGCAGAAGCCGACGAAGACGAAACTGTTGGCGAGGCTGAGCGCGGTGCCGACATGGCCGGGGCCGGCAAGCGTGGCAAGCTCGGTGTAGGCGACGCCGTGCCAGGCGGAGACCGCGATGCCCGCGACGACCAGCATGACGGGAAGCGCCGCCATGAGGGCCGGCCGGCCTGCGGCCGTGACGACCAGCAGCCAGAGCACGGCGAAGGCCAGCGCGCTCAGCGCGCTGCACAGCCTGAGGAACGGGCGGCGGTTGCCGTGACGGTCGGTGAAGCGGCCGCTCCAGACGCGCATGACCATGGCGCCGGTCTGCACGGCGGCGAGGCTCGCGCTGGTCGCCAATGTCCCCAGCCCTACGAAATCGTGCAGGAACACCGAGGCGAAGGTGAGCACCGCCACCTGCGGGAAGCAAAGCAGGCCGATGGCGCTCGAGATGCGCCAGACCTCGAGATTGCGCAGCGGCGCCGGACCGGCCGTCGCGGCGACATGACCGCCCCCTTCCGCCGGCGGTTCGTGCAGCCAGCGCCAGGCAAAGACGGCCGAGAGAGCGGAAACGGCTGCCAGCAGGCCGAAGACGGCGGCGAAGCCGAAGCCCAGGGCAAGCGAGGGCAGGACGAGCGCGCCGATGCCGCCGCCGAGCGGCACCGCCGTCTGCCTGATGCTCATGGCGAAACCGCGCTCGCCCTCGCGGAACCATCCCATGATGGCGCGGCCGCTGGAGCCGTTGACGCTGCCGCCGAGCAGGCCGGCGACGAGCAGACTTGCCGATAGCAGAGTGACGCCGGGGATGGCACCCTTTGTCGGCACGACGAGCATCGCCATGACGAACAGCCATGCCGCCGTCGCGCCGAGCCCGGCCAACAGAACGCGACGGTCGCCCCAGCGGTCGGTGAGCACGCCCCAGGGCAGTTCGCTGAGCGCGACGCCGAGGCCAAGAAGGCCGAGCGCGAGGCCGAGCGAGGCATTGTCGAGCTGATAACCCTGGCGCATCACCACCGCGGTGGCCGGCACGCCGGAGAAGGTCGCGGAGAACCCGGCATTGGCGGCGACGCCGATGCCCAGCACCTTCCAGCGATGGTTGGGCCCGAAGGTTCGGCTGGCAGTGCCGGAATCGGCTTTGGCAGGTGGCCTGCAATCGGTGCGTGTGACGATGACGGACATGGTTCCATTCCCGTGGCGGCCGGCTGACCGGCTTGACGAGCGTGATGTAGCGCCGTAGCTTCGTCCATAAAATCAGGAAGTTTTTGACAAATGATCCTGAAAATAAGGACGATACTATGCGACGCGTCACGTTCGACCTCGACGTTCTCAGGACATTCGTCACCGGGATGGAGCTGGGCAGCTTCGCCAAGGCCGCCGAGAGGCTCGGCCGTTCGACCTCGGCCGTCAGCGCACAGCTGAAAAAGCTGGAAGAACAGGCGGCGACGCCGATCTTCCGCAAGTCCGGGCGCGGGCTGGCGCTGACCGAGGCCGGCGAGACCATGCTCGGCTATGCACGCCGGCTGCTCGAACTCAACGACGAGGCGGCCGCCGCCATTCACGACGTCGAGCTGGAAGGCTGGGTGCGGCTCGGCCTGCAGGAGGATTTCGGCGAGGCGGTGCTGCCGGAGGTGCTCGGCCGCTTCGCGCGCGGCCATCCCAAGGTCAGAATCGAGGCGCGGATCGCGCGCAGCCACGAGCTTGCCTCGCGGATCACCCAGGGCAGCCTCGACATTGCCCTCGCCTGGCACAATGGCGCGAGCCTGCCCTACAGCCGGCACGTCGCCGACGTGCAGATGCGTTGGATCGGGCCGGCAAAGCCGATCGAGCTTGGCTCGCGCGGCGGCGACGCGCTGCCGCTGGTGGCGCTGGAGGCGCCCTGCCTGCTGCGCACGGTGGCGACCGAAACCCTCGACCGCGCCGGCCTGTCATGGCGGATGGCCTTCTCCAGTCCCAGTCTCGGCGGCATCTGGGCGGCGGTCGGCGCCGGTCTCGGGCTGACGATCCGCACCGATATCGGCCTGCCCGCCAATGTCAGGGCGATGGCGTCCGGGACGCTCGGGCTCCCTGCCCTGCCGAAGATGGCGCTGGTGCTGCACCAGAAGGACGCTGAGCTCGACCCGGTGGCAACGCGGCTGGCGGAGATATTGCTGCAGGCGGCAGTGGAGGCGCTGCCGGAGGCAGTGCGAACTGGCGAAGGGTTGCGAGAGGTCGCTTAGGTGTGCCGCGCCGTTCGTCATCCACGGGCGTAGCGACGCGAAGCGGAGTGTAGACCCCAGGATCCATGCCATTACTTCTACCGAGGAGTGCAACGGAGCAGAACTCTGCACCGTAGCGGCGCGTCTAAATCACGGCATGGATCCTCGGGTCTGCGCCGCGTCGCTTCGCTCCTTGCTCCGCCCGTGGATGACGACCGGAGGGACGCGCTGCCGACTCCAAAGCCTCAGCGCTTCTTCGCCCTGCCAGCAAACGGATTGTCCGAGGTGCGCAGCGCCATGCGGATCGGCACGCCGGGCATGTCGAAGGCTTCGCGCAGGCTGTTCGAGAGGTAGCGGACGTAGGACTGCGGCATCGCGTCCGGCCGCGAGCAGGAGACGACGAAGCCCGGCGGGCGGGTCTTGGCCTGCGTGACATATTTGATCTTCAGCCGACGGCCGGCGACGGCGGGCGGCGGGTGATGCGCAAGGATGCCTTCCAGCCAGCGGTTGAGCTTGCCGGTCGAGACGCGGCTGTTCCAGACCTTGTGCGTCTTGATGACGCTATCCATCAATTTGTCGAGGCCGCGCCGGGTCTCGGCCGACACCGTCACCGCCTGGATGCCGCGCACCTGCGGCAAGAGCCGCTCGGTCTTCTCGCGCAGTTCCGCCAGCAGTTCCTGCGGATTGTCGATCAGGTCCCACTTGTTGAAGGCGATGACCGGCGCGCGACCCTCGCGGATGATCAGGTCGGCGATCTGCAGGTCCTGCTTCTCGAACGGGATGGTGGCATCGAGCACGATGATGACGATCTCGGCGAAGCGGATGGCGCGCAGGCCGTCCTGCACCGACATCACTTCCAGCTTTTCGTGAATCCTGGCCTTGCGCCGCATGCCGGCGGTGTCGAACAGTTTTATCCGGCGGCCGCGCCAGTCCCAGTCGACCGAGATCGAATCGCGGGTGATGCCGGCTTCCGGCCCGGTCAGCAGGCGCTCTTCGCCGATCAGCGCGTTGATCAGCGTCGACTTGCCGGCGTTGGGGCGGCCGACGACGGCGATGCGCATCGGCTTGGTGTCGTCATAAACGGGCTCGGCATCGGGGTCGGTGATGTCCTCGCCGATCAGCACCTCGCTGGCGGCGATCTCCGCATCGTCCTGCTCGTCCTCGCCGAAGGCGCGTTCCTCGCCGAGCGCGGCGATCACCGCGTCGCGCAGGTCGGGCATACCCTGGCCATGCTCGGCCGAGACCGGGATCGGCTCGCCGAGGCCAAGCTCCCAGGCCTCCAGCATGCCGCCTTGCGCGCCGCGAGCCTCCGCCTTGTTGGCGACCAGCACCACCGGCTTGCCGGACTTGCGCACGACCTCGGCGAAGGTGCGGTCGTCGGGCAGCAGGCCGGACTTGGCGTCGATGGTGAAGAAGATCAGGTCGGCCTCGCGGATGGCGATCTCGGTCTGCTGGCGCATGCGGCCGGGCAGCGTCGAGGCGGCCGCGTCCTCGAAGCCGGCGGTGTCGATGACGTCGAAGAAAAGATCGTAGAGCTTGGCGGCGTGGACGCGGCGATCGCGGGTGACGCCCGGCGTGTCGTCGACGAGCGCCAGCTTCTTTCCGACCAGCCGATTGAAAAGAGTCGATTTGCCGACGTTAGGCCGGCCGATGATGGCGACTTTGAAGCCCATCCGGGGTCACGACGCGTTGCCCGACCCGCGGATCAGCTCGGACATCAAGGTCGCCCGCTGGCGCGCATTGCGCGGGGCGCCGTCATCCGAAGCGATCTGGTCGAACAGTTTGAGCGCGTCCGCGGTCTTGCCTTCCTTCCAGGCGGCAAGGCCGAGTGCCTCGCGCGCGGTGTGGCGCAGCGTGTTGGTGTCGGCGGTGAGCGCCTCGACGCGGCTGGACACGTCTGCGAAAGAGCCGCTGTCGACGAGCAGCAGCGCTGCCCTCAGACGCGCCATGTCGCGAATACCCTGCGGGATGGCGTTGTCGGCCGCGACGTCGTCGAAATCCTTGACGGCGGCGGCGACGTCACCCTTGTCGGCCTTGACCGTCGCGGCGCGCATGCGGGCGAGCAGCGGATAGGCGCCGTAGCCGTCCTTCTGGAGCTGATCGAGGGCGGTGAGCGCCTCGTCGCTCTTGCCGTCATTGGCAAGCTTCAGCGCCTGCGAGAAAGCGTCGCCCGAGCGGTTGGCGCGGCTCTCGTCCCAATAGCGGTAGCCGACGACGGCGGCGGTGCCGAGCACGATCAGGATGGCAAGGCCAAGCAGCGCCGGACCAAAACGGTCCCACAGCGCCTGCGCCTGTTCGCGACGAATCTCTTCGTTGACTTCGCGGATAAAACTGTCGTCGGACATCAATCAAAACCATTGCTGCCCCGCACGGGGCGCTTCTTGAGCCCGCGTTTTAGCGAAATTTTGTCGGCATGGAAGGGGGCCGCCCGGAAAATCGGCGGATAGAGGATCGGACCCCGCAAGGAGCGCCCCGCCCGCCGACCGCACCCACGCCACATTTCGCCGCTAGCCGGTCGCCGACCGTCCCAATGCCCAGACCCTTGCCGATGCCCCGTCCATTCCTCGTTGCTGCGTCCAGTCTTGTCGCCCTCGCCCTCGCCGGCCCGGCGCTCGCCGACCCGCCGGCGCCGCCGGCCAAGCCGAAGCAGATCGTCATCATCTCCTTCGACAGCGCCCGCGAAATCTCGCAATGGCGGCGCAGCCGCGCCTTGGCCGAACGCACCGGCTCGCATTTCACCTATTTTCTGTCCTGCGTCTTCCTGCTGTCGCCGGAAACGCGCAAGGACTACACGGGGCCGGGAAAGAGCGCCGGCAAATCGAACATCGGCTTTGCCGCGTCGAAACAGGAGGTGGCGGAGCGGCTGGAGCAGATCAACCTGGCCGCCTCGGAAGGCCATGACATCGCCAGCCATGGCTGCGGCCATTTCGACGGCAAGGGCTGGAGCAAGGCCGACTGGCTCGCCGAATTCGCCGCCTTCAAGCACATTCTGGAAAACGCCTATTCGATCAACGGCATCGCGCCGGAGCCGGCCGGCTGGCATGATTTAGCACGACATGCCGTGACCGGTTTTCGCGCGCCGTACTTGTCGGCGAACAAGGCGCTTTACGAGGCGCTGCCGCAGGCGGGCTTTGAGTATGACGCCAGTGGCGTCTCGAAAGGCCCTGCCCTGCCGCCGGAGAGAGGCGGCACTACGCGCTTTTCGCTGCCGCAGATTCCGGAAGGGCCGAAGTCGAGGCCGGTAATCGCGATGGACTACAATCTCTATGTCCGCCATTCCGGCGGCTTCGAGAAGCCGAGCATGGCGGCGGAGTTCACGGAGCGGAGCTACCGCGCCTTCCGCGCCGCCTTCGACAGGCAGTACCAGGGCAAGCGCATCCCGCTGGAGCTCGGCTTCCATTTCACTCAGATGAACGGCGGCGCCTACTGGGACGCGCTGGAGCGCTTTGCCGGCGAAGTCTGCGTCATGCGGCAGGTCGAATGCATCAGTTTTCGCGATTATGTCGGGCGCCAGCGCGCCGGCGAGCGGCAGGCAACGGTCGGCGGCTGAGCCGCCTCGCGCCCTGCCCGAACTGTCAGGCCGGATCCTCCGCGCTTTGCCTTGCCAGATAGCGCTGGTCGATATCCGGCAGCGGCTCGCCCTGCAGCGTCGCCTCGAAGGCGCGCAGGCGCTTATGCACTGACTGCAGTTCGACGATGGTCGACCATGAGGTGAGCAGGAACTGCAGCGATCCCGTGACCTTGCCGAAGGCGTTCGAGATCTGGTTCAGCGCGCCGAAGGTGATCTTGTGCGCCACCAGCGAGGGGCCGAGGATCAGCAGCGAGAAGATGTTGTCGGCCTGCAGGTAGGTGTAACGGACGACATTGAAATAGATGTAGTGGAAATAGAGCCTGAAGTAATTTTGACGGACATTGGCGAAGAGCTCGGCGGTCGTCGCCGGCTGTGCCCTGTCGGCATGATCCTCACCGTAGACCAGTTCCTTGCGATAGGCGGCCTCGACGCGCTGGTTGCGGAACTGCAATCCCGGCAGCTTCAGGCCCGCGACCATCACCGAAATCGTGCCGAACAGACACCAGGCAAGTGCTGCGACAACCAGCGGCTGAGGGACCGCTCCGACGATCGGCAACTCGGTGATATGGGCCTGCAGCTGGATCATGACCGGCAGGAAGGCGATCAGCGTCATGATCGACTGGACGAAGCTGGAACCCAGATCCTCCATGATCTGCGAGAAGCGCATCGTGTCTTCCTGGATGCGCTGCGAGGCACCTTCGATATGCCGCAACCGGCCCCAGTTCGCCACGAAATAGTCGTTCATCGCCGTGCGCCAGCGGAAGATCCAGTGACTGACGATGAAAGCGTTGACGACCTGCACATTCATGCCGACCAGCGCCAGCCACGAGAAGTCGGCCAATCCTAGGTAGAACTCGCTGTCGGTCGACTTTCCCGTGCCCGACATCAGGCCCTGCACATAGTCGAAGAACGGACCGTACCAGGCGTTGACGGCGACGCTGACCTGAACGTTGAAATAGATGAAGAACAGGATGACGGCCGTCATCAGGATCGACCAGTTCTGCCAGGGATGCGGCGAATACCAGGCCCAGAACGCGTAGAAGGCGGCCACACAGAAAACGAAATAGAGATAGAACCACAGGAACGGCTTCGACCACAGCACGGCGATGCCGATGATCGGCGGCGCGCCGGCGGCTGCAGGCGGCAGGCCGATCAAGGCGCCCAGTTGCTCACCACCGAAGAACCAGAACAGGATCGCGGCAAGGCTCCAGACGGCGGCCGAGGTGAAGAAGAGCTTCGGCTGCGGGAAGAAGGATACGAACACTGTGGCGGGTTCCTCGGTCGAATCGCTGATCGGCGGTATTGCTGCTCGGCGGGCATAAGGTCACACATTAGGTGGAAAGAAAATGCCCGCGCCTAATGCCCGGCACCGAGCAAGACCACAAATCATGGCGATTTTGGCGCAGCCGACCAGGCGACGACGGCGGAGACGAGCAGGACGACCGCCGCCATGATCGAGGCCGAGACATAGTTGCCGGAGGCTTGCGCGAGCAGTCCGGCGGCGATCGGGCCGATGATCTGGCCAAGGCCGAAGGCGGCGGTCATCAGCGCAAAGATGCGGCGCGGCGCTTGCGGTGCAAGCTGCCTTGCCGCCTGCAGGCCGAGCGCGGTGATGGCGATGAACGTGCCGCCCAGCAGAACGCCGGCCAGCAGAGGCCCGACATAGCCGCCGACAACGACGCTTGCCGCGACGCCGACCACCTCGATCAGGCAAGCGAGTACGTAGGCTGGGTAGAGATCGAACCTTTCGGCGACCTTCTGCCACAGCCAGACGGACGGAACACCGGCAAGGCCGGTGACCATCCAGACCATGGCCTCGAACACGCGCCCGCCGCCGCCCTGGCGCACGATGGCGACGAGGAAGGTCGCGGTCACCACATAGCCGAAGCCGAACAGGCCGTAGGCGACAATCATCTTGAGCAGCGACCGGTGCTTCGGCAGTGCGGGCTCGCGGCCTTCGGCGCCGTTGATGGTCGATGTGGTGCCGGCAAGCAGGGCGACCGCGACGAGACCCAAAGCGGAGATCGCCGCCGCCCACAGCCAGCCCGCCGGCCAGCCGGCATGGCCGGTGACGAGAATTGACATCAATGCCGAGGAAGCCGCGATGCCGAGCCCGACGCCGCCGAAATGCAGCGCCTGCAGATCACTACGGCCGGCCACGGCAAGATGGCTGAAGACGATCGAGGCCATGAAGACCATGACGAAGGCGCTGGCGAGACCGGCAAGAAAGCGGATGGCGAGAAAGACCGCGATCGTGTCGCCGAGGCCCATCAGGGCGGCGAGCAAGGCGCTGGCGGCGAGGCCGGCAAACATCAGCATGCGCTCGCGCCCATGCGCCCAGCCGCCGGCGGCGGCGAAGGCGCCGACGAGATAGCCGAGATAGTTGGCGGAGGCGATCCAGCCGGCATCGGCCGGCGACAGATGCAGTTCCTCCATCATGCCGGGCAGGATCGGCGTGTAGACGAAACGGCCGATGCCCATGGCGACAGCCATGGCGAGCATGCCGGCCAAGGCAAGCCGCAAGGGCGATGGCGAGGCGGTTTTCATCGCGGCGCACAATAAGTGTGCCGAGCAGCAAGACAATGCGCTTGTGTTGGGCCAGTTCGGAATGCCGATGGGCGCGTGCCCGCCAGCCGGAAACAGTTCGATTGTCTTACCGACAGCCTGGGCGCGCCGTCTCGTGATCTGTGCGCCGGGCCGTCAGCCGGAAGGGGACATCGCCCAGTTCGCGCTCCGACATGGTGTCGAATACAGGATGCGACAACGGGTCGACGATCCAGCGGGTAATCTCGCCGTCATGGCGGTTTCGCCGTGCGTCATCGGCGGAAAAGACCTTGAGCAATGATAAAATCTTCATCGATTTGCCTCCAATGGTCGGGCTTCAGCCCCAAAAATCAGCCTTTTCGTGCCGGGTTTCAATTGAGATTTCCCGAGTGCCGTTTTAGAAAATCTACATGACCATGCTGAACCGCGTCCATCTGAACGGCCTGCGTGCCGTGGAAACCGTCGCCCGGCTGGGCTCGCTTGCGGCGGCGGCAGGCGAGCTCAACGTCTCGGCCAGCGCCGTCAGCCAGCAGATCAAGCGCACGGAAAAGCAGCTCGGCCAGGCGCTGTTCGAACGCACGCCGGGCGGCCTTGTTCCGACGGAGTTCGGCGCGGTGTTCACGGCAAGGCTTGGCGCCGGCTTCCGCGAACTGGCGCAGGCGGTGGCGCTGGCCGACGAGGCCAGCCAATGCACGCTGGTGGTTTCGGTGGCCCCGGCCTTCGCGTCGAAATGGCTGCTGCCGAGGCTGTCGCGGCATTTCGCCCGGCATCCGAACGTGCTCTTGCGCATCGACGCCTCGGGTCGGGTCGCCGATCTCGATCATTCCGACATCGATATCGGCATCCGGATGGGCGTCGGCAAATGGCCAGGCGTGCAAGCGGAACTGCTTCTGGCGCAGGAGGTGTTCCCGGTCTGCGCGCCGTCGATCGCAGCCAGACTGCGCTCGATCGAGGACCTGGCGCAGACCTGCGCCATCACCGACGAGCGGTCGATGATCAGCTGGGACAGCTGGTTCGCGGCGGCCGGCGTCGAGCCGGTCACCTTTCTCAAGGGGGCACGCTTCACCGATCCAATGCTGTGCCTGGAATCGGCGATCGCCGGCCATGGCGTCATGCTTGCCTGGCAGTTGCTGACCGCCGACGCGCTGGCAGATGGCCGGCTGGTCGCGCCGTTCGGCGTACGCGCCGAGAGCGGGCTTGGCTACTGGATGGTGACCTCGGCGACAAAAAGCGAGAGTCGCAAGGTGCGCGACTTCAAAGCCTGGATCCGCGAGGAAATCGCGGCGACCATGGCGCAGTTCCGGTCGCTGGACAGCGCCGCCTGAGCCAGTCGATCCTTGTGGAAAGGCTAGCCCTGCCGGTCTATGTATGGGCCAGACCCCACAATCACGGCAGGCAGGATCATGACCACACATTCGCGCGGCGTTGCAGCAACCATCGACCCGGTGAAGCTCGACAGGCTGGCCGAAGTCGCCATCAAGGTCGGGCTGCAGTTGCAGCCGGGACAAGACCTTGTGGTGACGTCGTCGATCGCGGCCCTGCCCTTGACGCGGCGCATCGTCGAGCACGCCTACAAGGCCGGCGCGGGGCTGGTGACGCCGATCTTCCACGATGACGAGATCACCCTGGCGCGCTTCCGCTACGGCGCGGACGCCGGCTTCGACCGTGCCGCCGGCTGGCTCTATGAAGGCATGGCGAAGGCCTTCTCCAACAATGCGGCGCGGCTTGCCGTGCGCGGCGAGGACCCCGCGCTGTTGTCGGCGCAGGATCCGGCCAAGGTGGCGCGCGCCAACAAGGCGAACTCGATGGCCTACCAGCCGGCGCTGGAGAAGATCACCGGCTTCGACATCAACTGGAACATCGTCGCCTATCCCGACCTTGCCTGGGCCAAGCAGGTGTTCCCCGGCGATGCCGACGACGTCGCGGTGGCCAAGCTCGCCGATGCGATCTTCTCGGCCTCGCGCGTCGACGTCGAGGATCCGATCGGCAATTGGAAGGCGCACAACGCCGCGTTGGCCGAGCGCACGAAATGGTTGAACGAGCACAATTTCCATGCGCTGCATTTCACCGGGCCGGGCACCGACCTGACCGTCGGGCTGGCCGAGGGCCATGAATGGATGGGCGGCGCCTCGACGGCCAAGAACGGCGTCACCTGCAACCCGAACATCCCGACCGAGGAGGTGTTCACCACGCCGCATGCAAGGCGGGTCTCCGGTCACGTCTCCTCGACCAAGCCGCTCTCCTACCAGGGCACGCTGATCGACGAGATCTCGGTGCGCTTCGAGGAAGGCCGGATCGTCGAGGCCAAGGCCTCCAAGGGCGAGGACGTGCTGAAGAAGGTGCTCGACACCGACGAAGGCGCGCGCCGGCTCGGCGAAGTGGCGCTGGTGCCGCATTCCTCGCCGATCTCGAAGAGCGGGCTTTTGTTCTTCAACACGCTGTTCGACGAGAACGCCGCCTGCCACATCGCGCTCGGCCAGTGCTATTCGAAGTGCTTCGTCGACGGCGCCTCGCTCAGCCAGGACGAGATCGCCGCGCGCGGCGGCAACAAGAGTTTTATTCACATCGACTGGATGATCGGCTCGGACAAGATCGACATCGACGGCCTCGGCAAGGACGGCAGCCGCGTGCCGGTGATGCGTAAGGGCGAGTGGGCCTGAGGTTTCCGAACTCGGAGGTGCGATGGCCTTCGATATTGCGGTAAAGCGCGTCTATGAGGCGCCGGCGAAAGCGGACGGCCAACGGGTGCTGGTCGACCGCATCTGGCCGCGCGGCATCGCCAAGAAGGATGCCGCGCTGACGCTATGGCTGAAGGAGATCGCTCCGAGCGACGAACTGCGCAAATGGTTCGGGCACCAGCCGGAGCGCTGGGCGGAGTTTCGGAAGCGGTATTCGGCGGAACTGGATGGGAATGGCGAGGCGGTGGCCCAGCTGCGCGCATTGCTCGGCAAAGGCAAGGTGACGCTGCTCTATGGCGCACATGATGAGGCGCACAACAATGCGGTGGCGCTGGCGGAGTATTTGCGAGCCCAAGCATAAACGCTGAGACGTCGAGTTCCTTCGCCCCCCTCTCTGGCCTGCCGGCCATCTCCCCCTCAAGGGGGGAGATCAGCTGTCGCGCCGGCTTTCGCCAAATCGCCAACGTCGCAGGAATGAGCGACGCGCCAAAGCTGCCAATCTCCCCCCTTGAGGGGGAGATGTCCGGCAGGACAGAGAGGGGGGCGAAGGAACGCGGCGTAAGCAGTCGAGCCTACTTCCCGCCAACCGCCTCCTCATAGACCTCCGGCTTGAACCCAACCAGGATGCGGTCGCCCACCTCCAGCACCGGTCGCTTGATCATCGTCGGCTTGGCGAGCATCAGCTTCTTTGCCTTCTTCTCGTCGAGCGCACCCTTCTCCTCGTCGGGCAGTTCGCGAAAAGTCGTGCTCCCCTTGTTGAGCAGCTTTTCCCAGCCGACCTTTCCGACCCAGCCGTTCAGCCTCTCCGCCTCGATGCCCTCGGCCCGGTAGTCGTGGAAGCGGTAGGCGACGTCGCGGCTCTCCAGCCAGACGCGCGCCTTCTTGATCGTGTCGCAGTTGGTGATGCCGTACATGGTGATCGTCAAAACGGGCCTCGGGCAGATGGGTTCGCGAATCTGACGACAAGCTAGGCCC
>NZ_RZOF01000144.1:0-13852 GCF_003998955.1 Mesorhizobium sp. M4B.F.Ca.ET.017.02.2.1
CAGATATAGTCCTCGCGGCAGGGATGCGTCTTGTCGCAGGCGCGCAGGCCGGCGGTCTTGGTGAATTCCCTTGTGCAATATTTGTGGTCCTTGCCGGAGCCGATGCAGTCGTTGAAGCCGGTCTTGGCGAGCCGCCCGCAGCTCGCATCGTCGGGCAGCTTGTCGCAACTGGCCTTACGCAGCATGCCGCCCGAAAAACCGCCGGTCTTCTGCTCGGGGTTGTCGTAGCGCTGGCGCGCCGCGCCATAGCCGGCAAGCTTGATCGGCGGCTTCTTGTCCCTGGCCGGGTCGATGGCGCAGGCTTTCGCCGTCGCCGGCGAGAGGCGGCAATACTGGTCGCTGCCCCATTTCGACATCCTGATCTCGCCGAACTCGACGGGGTCGCCGACCGCGGTTCCGGCCTCGCTGACGCAGGTGCCGAAGCCCGGATGGATGGCGCTTTCGTGGACGCCGGCGCAGCGCAGGCCTTCGCCGCAGGTCCAGTCCTTGAAGCTTTCATCCGTGCCGCGATAGCAGATCGAGCCCCAGCCATTGTAGAGGTCGGTGCCTTTCAGGGCGTCGGCGAATTTCGCATCCGGACGGGCGGCGAAGCCCTTGCTGAAATCGGGATGCTCGCCGGCGGCGAACTGCTCGACGATGGCCAGGCGGCGCGGCAGGTCGGCGAAGAAGACCGCCGAGCCCGGCACGAAAACTGCGTTGCGCCGCGGCTCGCTGGCCGGATCGGCGCCGGTGTAGTGGAAGCCGGCGATGCCGTGGGTCTGGTGGCAGCCGGTGCAGCTCATCTCGTTGAGGCGCAGATTGAAGCCGGCCACCGACTTTATGGTGCGCAGCGCGTTGCCCCTGGCGACATAGTCCTTCAGCGCCTTGTCGACGGCGGCATCATCGAGCAGGCCATAGGCGATGTTGTTTTGCGAGCGCGCCATGCCGCCCGGCGCCACCGAGACGGCGCTGGTCGCCAGGAATTTTTCGTCGACGATCAGCCGGCCGCGATCGAGATCGTAGATGTTGCGGTCGGTGAGCAGCCATTTGGCGAAGGCCCGCCGGTCCGCCAGCACCGTCTTGCGCTCGATCTGGTTTTCCATCCGCGATTCCTGGAAGGTGGCGGTGGCCGGATCCCATTTGAAGATCTTCAGCAGATATTCGGCGTGGCCGCCGAAATCGCGGCGCGTCGAGGCCGACAGGCGCAGAACCTGCATGTTGAGCTCGAGCCGCATGATCTGCGAGGAATTGAGCATGGCGCCCGACAGCGGGCCTTCGTCGGAGCGCAGCCAGGCCGCAAGCTGCTCGGGCGCAAGGTCCTTCCCGCCGGCCGCCAGCCAGCGCCTGGCGACGTCGGCGCAGGACCCATCGGCGGCGCGCGGGCGATCCTTGGAGGCGCGCCCCGTCGCGGCCGTCGGCTTGGCGTTGAAGACCAGGCTCATCGTCAGCGGCAGCCGCGAGGAGACCCGCTCTCCGGGCTTTTCCTCGACCGAATAGTGGAAACGGTAGATCAGCCGGATCTCGCCGCATTCGGTGTGGCCGAGATAGCCGCGATCCATGCGGTTGACGACGCCGGTGAGGTCCAGCGTCGAGCCGTTGTCGTCGATGTATTTCGGATTGAACTTCTGGCTCGTGTCCTTGGACTTGGCCAGCCCCGCGACATAGGGATCGGGACTTGCCGCGGGCTCGTCGGCGATCTCCTGCTTGACGGCATTGCGCACCGGGGTCAGCGCGCGCACCGAAAACAGGCCGCGATTGTCCACATCGCGCGTCAGGCCGATCGCCGGGCCCAGCAGTCGGCTGATCGACAGGCCGCCGCGCTCGAGCGCCTGCAAGGTCGCGGGATCGGTGACGGCGACGCTGGAATCGAGCGTGGCGGCAGGCGCCGCCCCAGCGCCGAAAGCGGCCAATACCAGCAGAAACAGGAAACGGCCGATCGTCCGCAAGCGCCCCTCGCATCCCCTTGTCCGGCGCCATGCTACAGGCCTTGCGCCGCCCATTCCAGCGCCGGTTTGCGAGCGAAAAATGCTGTGACTTGCTGCAACCATTGGGATAATTGTTTGTTGGGTCTGATTGGCACCAGGATGCCTGCCTGGCCGTTTGGAAATTCGCA
Organism: Mesorhizobium sp. M4B.F.Ca.ET.017.02.2.1; assembly: GCF_003998955.1. Lineage (NCBI taxonomy): Bacteria > Pseudomonadati > Pseudomonadota > Alphaproteobacteria > Hyphomicrobiales > Phyllobacteriaceae > Mesorhizobium > Mesorhizobium sp. M4B.F.Ca.ET.017.02.2.1. Next base: position 2,093 of record NZ_RZOF01000144.1, read on the forward strand.
TCGCGAGGAGTTGCCATGCTCTGGAGAGGCCGCCGTCAGAGTGACAATGTCGAGGACGAGCGCAGCGACACGGGTGGCGGCGGCGGATTCGGCGGCGGCAGCCCGGGCCAGTTCCGCATCCCGATCGGAGGCCGCACCGGCGGCGGCTCAAGCATCTTCATTGTCATCCTGGTTGTGCTCGCCGGCTGGTATTTCGGCTTCGATCCGTCACAGATACTGGGCGGTGGCGACAGCGGCGGCCAGATCACCGACGAGAGCGGCAGCGAAGGTGGCGGCGCCGGGGCGCCGGCTTCCGACGAGATGAAGCAGTTCGTCTCGACCGTGCTTGCCGAAACCGAAGACACCTGGAAAGGCATCTTCCAGGCCAACGGCCTGACTTACGAAGATCCGAAGCTGGTGCTGTTCAGCAGCCAGATACGCTCGGCCTGCGGCTTCGCCTCGGCTGCGGCCGGACCGTTCTATTGTCCGGGTGATCACAAGGTCTACCTCGACATGACGTTCTTCCAGCAGCTCGACCAGCAGTTCGGCGCTTCCGGAGAGTTTGCCCGGGCCTATGTGATCGCGCATGAGGTCGGCCACCATGTGCAGAACCTCACCGGCATCCTGCCCAAGTTCAACAACATGCGGCAGGGGATGAGCGAGGCCGACGCCAACCACATGTCGATGCAAGTGGAACTGCAGGCCGATTGCTTCGCCGGTGTCTGGGCGCATTACACCGCGCAGAAGGGCATTTTGGAACAGGGCGACATCGAGAGCGCTCTCAATGCCGCCAAGCAGATCGGCGACGATACGCTGCAGAAGAAGATGCAGGGCTACGTGGTGCCGGAAAGCTTCAACCACGGCACGTCGCAGCAGCGTCAGACCTGGCTGGCGCGTGGCTACAAGAGCGGCAAGCTCTCGGACTGCGACACGTTCAACAATCCGATCTGAGGCGGCGCATCGGGGTTCCTGCTGCGGCGATCGGAAGCGGCCATCGCGGCAACTGATGTCAGGATGAGGCAGTTGCCGTCGTTCCCTCATTGTTCTTGGTGGCGGGCTCGCCTATAAGGTGCACCCGCCTTTGCTGCAAGGCGGCCGAGGAGCTTGACACCATCATGATCGACCCCAAGACCGCCAGGCGGGGCCTTGCGCTCGTTTTCACGACGCTGCTGCTCGACATTATCGGCTTCGGCATCATCATGCCGGTGCTGCCGGCCTACCTGCAGGAACTGACGGGAGTCGGCGTCAGCGAAGCGGCGATCGAGGGCGGCTGGCTGTTCTTCGCCTATGCGGCGATGCAGTTCGTGTTCGCTCCCGTCATCGGCGGGTTGAGCGACCGCTTCGGACGGCGGCCGGTGCTGCTTGCCTCCGTGCTCACCTTTTCGATCGACAATCTGATCTGCGCCATCGCCTGGACCTACCCGATGCTGTTCATCGGGCGCCTGCTGGCCGGCATCTCCGGCGCCAGCTATTCGACGACCTCCGCCTTCATCGCCGACATCTCGACCGATGAGAACCGGGCGAAGAATTTCGGCCTGCTCGGCATCGCCTTCGGCGTCGGCTTCGTCATTGGCCCGGTCCTGGGCGGGCTGCTCGGCACGTTCGGGCCGCGCGTGCCGTTCTATTTTGCCGCCGGGCTTGCGTTCGTGAATTTCCTGATCGCGCTGTTCCTGCTGCCGGAGACGCTCGACGACAAGCATCGCCGCCGCTTCGAGTGGAAACGCGCCAACCCGGTCGGCACGCTCATCCAGATGCGCAACTACCACGGCATCGGCTGGATCGGCCTAGTCTTCTTCCTGATGACCCTCGGACACATGATGTACCCGGCGGTGTGGTCGTTCGTGTCCAATTATCGCTATGGCTGGAGCGAGCAACAGATCGGCTTCTCGCTCGGCGCCTTCGGCCTGTGCGGCGCGATCGTCATGGCCACCGTCCTGCCGCGCGTCATCCCGAAACTCGGCGAGTGGAGGACGGCGGCGATCGGCCTGACCTTCACCGCGCTCAGCGCCTTCGGCTATGCCTTCGCCTCGCAGGGTTGGATGATCTATGCGGTGATCGTCGTCGGCTGCCTGGAGGCGCTGGCCGATCCGCCGCTGAGAAGCCTTGCCGCGGCCAAGGTTCCGCCTTCGGCGCAGGGCGAACTACAAGGGGCGATGACGTCGATCTTCTCGATCACCTCGATCATCACACCGCTGCTCTACACGGGGATCTTTTCCTGGTTCACCGGGCCGAGCGCGCCGGTCGTGTTCGGCGGCGCGCCCTATCTGCTGGGTGCGGTCTTCCTCACCCTGGCGGTGATCGTCTTCGTCACGAAAGTCGCCAAGCCGACGCCGAAGGAGGTCGAGCGCATGCACGCGCAGGAGGCCGTGACCGATCCGGCTTGAGAAGTTTGAACTGCTAGACGCGTTCGGCCAGCGCCGGCTCGCCGCGCTTCTCGCGGATGAGATTGACGAAGCGGCGGAACAGATAGTGCGAATCCTGCGGGCCGGGCGAGGCCTCGGGGTGATGCTGGACCGAGAACACCGGACGGCCGGTCAGCGCGATGCCGCAGTTCGAGCCGTCGAACAGCGAGACATGGGTCTCCTCGACGCCTTCCGGCAGCGAGTCGGCGTCGACCGCGAAACCATGGTTCATCGAGACGATCTCGACCTTGCCGGTGGTGTGGTCCTTGACCGGATGGTTGGCGCCGTGATGGCCCTGATGCATCTTGGCGGTCCTGCCGCCCAGCGCCAGCGCCAACATCTGGTGGCCAAGGCAAATGCCGAACACCGGGATTTCGGTCTTGAGCAGGTCCTGGATCACAGGCACCGCATAGTCGCCGGTCGCTTCCGGATCGCCGGGACCGTTGGAGAGGAAGATGCCGTCCGGCTGCATGGCGAGGATTTCCTCGGCGCCGGTCTTGGCCGGCACAACGGTGACCTTGGCACCGAGGCCGGCGAGCAGGCGCAGGATGTTGCGCTTGACGCCATAGTCGATAGCAACGACGTGCAGCGACGGCTCGGCCTGCTCGCCAAAGCCTTCGTTCCAGACCCAGGGCGTCTCGCGCCACACCGACGACTGGCCCGAGGTGACCTCCTTGGCGAGGTCGAGGCCGATCAGGCCCGACCAGGCGGCGGCGCGCCGCTTCAGATCGTCGAGGTCGAAGACGCCGTCCGGCGCATGCGCGATGACGGCATTGGGCATACCCTTTTCGCGGATCAGCGCGGTCAGCGCGCGCGTGTCTATGCCCGAAAGCGCGACGATGCCGCGCTTCTTCAGCCACTGGTCGAGATGGCCGGCGGCGCGGTAGTTGGACGGGTTGGTGACATCGGCCTTGAACACGGCGCCGACGGCGCCGGCGCGGGCGGCCGGGTTGAGGTCCTCGATGTCCTCGTCATTGGTGCCGATATTGCCGATATGCGGGAAGGTGAAGGTGACGATCTGGCCGGCATAGGATGGGTCCGTGAGGATTTCCTGGTAGCCGGTGAGCGCGGTGTTGAAGCAGACTTCGGCGACCGCCGATCCGGTGGCGCCGAGGCCGCGACCCTCGATGACGGTGCCGTCGGCAAGCACCAAAAGCGCGGTCGGCTTCTCGGTATTCCAAGAGGCAGTCGTCGTCGCCATGGCGGCACTCCTGTAAGGCTGCGTTACAGCGGGTCCGGGACCAACTGCGCAGCAAACGGCGCGGAGCAGCGATTTCTGCGGCTTCCGCGCGTCAATTCTTCTCGCTCATGCCGTTTTCCAAAACCGCTGTGCACTTTTGGGCGGCATGAACTCATTGTCTCATGCAGGACCGAGTACATAGGCGAAGGCGCCAAAGCGGTCAATGCGGTGGCTGGAAACCGGTCCCGATTTTGTTTCTCCAGCAATATCAGGGGTTTGCCTGGATTTGCTTTGCGCGCGGGGCAAAGCTATTGTCCGCGCCGTTCGAAGGAGAGAGCACGATGCGCGAAAAAATCGCCGAATCCCTGAAGAGCGCGATGAAGGCGCAGGACAAGCACCGCTTGCCCACTCTGCGGCTGATCCAGGCCGCCATCCACGACCGCGACATCGCCAATCGCGGCGCCGGCAAGCCGGCCGCGAGCGAAGAAGAGATCCTGCAGATCCTGGCCAAGATGGTGAAGCAGCGCGAGGAATCGGCGAAGGCTTTCGAGGACGGCAAGCGGCCGGAACTGGCCGCGCAGGAGCGTGGCGAGATGGAGATCATCCGCGGCTTCCTGCCGACGCAGCTCGACGATGCCGCCGTTACGGCTGCGGCACGCGAGGCGATCGCGGCGACGGGCGCCGCCAGCCAGAAGGACATGGGCAAGGTGATCGGCGCGCTGAAGCAGAAATATGCCGGCCAGATGGATTTCGGCAAGGCGAGCAGCATCGTCAAAGGGCTGCTGCAGTAACCTGCGCTCGCCCGCTTCACTGGTGAGGCGGCCTCACGACCCCTTGCAGATCGGCAGCGGCTGCGGCGGCGGCGCCGGATGGTCCTTCTTGTACTGGGCAATGATCGGCTCGAGGGTCTTCCTCGGCCAGAATTTCGGCCTGCCGATATCCTTCAGGCAGGATGCGTTCCAGTAGGCGCCCGAACCGGCACGGCCGCTCGCTACGGCGGCGATGTCTCGCGATTCCGGATAGATGTAGAGCGTCGTCGGGTTGCCCTTGACCATCGCGATGAGCTGCGCGGCATCGGTTGCCGACCAGCTGGTGCAGCCATTGCTGCGGCCGCCGGCATAGTCCACCAGCTTGCCGAACGGCACCATGCCGTCATGGTCGGCGTAGGAGCTGTTGGGGTTCTTGCGCAGGCACATGCCGCGCAGCACCTGGGCCGCGTGGCCGCCAATCACGCGCTGCCTGGCATTGGCGGCTTCGCCTTCGCCGTCGAACTGGATGAAGGTGCGCAGGAAAGCCGTGTCCCGTCTTGCGCCGGTGCGATAGAAGCCCTTGAATGAGGTTTTCGCCTCGCGGGTCATGTAGGCGCCGCCGGCGGTCAATTCCGAATCCATCGCATTGCCGAAGTTCCTGGCGCATCGTCTTCCGTTTGAGAAATCGACGGTGCCTTTCAGGTTGCGGCCGCCGCCGTGGCCGGACGAGATCGCGCGAAACGACTGGCTGGCTTCGCAGATGATGTAGTAGCGGCGCCCCAGCACGCCGTTGCCGAGATCGCCGGGACGCGTCGCATCCATCGCGAAGTAGCAGGGGTTGTTGACGGCGCCGGCGGCGACTTTTTTCAGGTAAAGCGCGCGCGCCCGCTCCAGAACGACTTCTGCGATCTGGCCATCGCCCTCGCCAACATGGGCCTGCAGCCAGGCCGGAATGCCGGACGGTTGCAGGGCGGCGAAAGATCGAGGCGAAGCCGTCAAGGTGACGACAATGGCAAAGAGGCTGAGGATAGCTACACCCAGCGGAACAGATCTCAACCGCACCAGCTCACCCCCGTCAACGCATTGTGTCTTGCGATGAATCACCTGGAGCCGATCATAAAAGGTCTCGCGCCGATCTGCGAAACACTTCTAGTTTAGCTGCCCCCCTCCAAGCCGGAATACATCATGGTTGAAATCGTCAAGCCAGCACTCGAACATTTGCCGTCCTACAAGGCGGCGCTGGAGCGCGGCTGGTCGCCGGACAATGTGCGACTTGAGGAAGCGACGCGAGAGCAGCTCGCCGCGATCGAGGAGGACCCGGTTGCGTTCCTCGCCGGTCTCGACGATCCCGAGGGCAGGGGACCGCCGATCACGCTGCCCGACGGCACGACGGTGCCGCGGCTGCCCGGCTTTCGGCGGTGGATCTGGGATGGCAAGGCCGCCGGCTCGATCGGCTTCCGCTGGCAGCCCGGTACGGCGGCGCTTCCCTCGCATGTTCTCAGTCATATCGGCTACGCGGTGGTGCCGTGGAAGCGAGGGCGTGGCTATGCGACCGAGGCGCTGCGGCTGATGCTTGACGAGGCGAGGGCGGTCGGCCTGCCCTTTGTCGAGATCACCGCCAAGCCGCAAAATCCGGCCTCGCACAAGGTGATCCTGGCCAATGGCGGCAGGCTCGTCGGCCGCTTCTTCGAGGATGCCGCCTATGGCGGCGCCGAGAGCCGGCGCTTCCGCATCGATCTATAGCAGCGACGATGGCAGCCTGACGATCTGATTCAGGAGGGCGCGGCAACGCGTTGTTTTGCAGGGTTTTCTGGCGCCGTGGCAGAGGCGTCGCTACTCGGCTGCCGCGGGCAGTGGCGGCGCCACGCGGCTGCGTCCTTCCCAGACTTGCGAGGCGACCGCCACGGCGACCGCGACCAGCATGGCCAACGCGCCGGCCACCGGCAGGCTGCGGTAGCCGTAGCCGGCATTGAGCATGGCCGCACCCAGCGACGCGGCGAGCGCGATGCCGACATTGAAGCCGGAGGGGATGAGCGAGGAGGCGAGATTGGAGGCGTCCGCCGTCCAGGCCAGGATGCGGGTCTGGATCGGTGCGCCGATGGCGAAGTTGAGGCCGCCCCAGATGACGATCGCAACGACCATCGCCACGGGGTAGGGGCTGACGGCATAGATGACGCCAAGCACCAGCGCCTGCAGGAGCAGCATGGTGATCAGCGACGGCATCAGCTTCCAGTCGGCCAGCTTGCCGCCGAGGAAGACGCCGATGGTCGCGCCGACGCCATTGAGCAGCAGCACCCAGGGCACCAGGCTCTCATCGAGGCCGGTGACTTCGAGCAGCGTCGGGGTGATGTAGGTGAACAGGCCGAACTGGCCGATCATCAGCATCAGCATCAGGATAAGCGAGGTCCAGACCTGCTGACGTCCCAGAACGCGGACCTCGTGCGACAGGCTGGCGGGGCTGTTCGACGACCCAGCCGTGCGCGGCAACAAAGCAAGCATGGTGGCAATTGCCGCCACGCCCAGCGCGCCCATCACCCAGAAGGTGGCGCGCCAGCCCCAGAGATTGCCGATCGCGGTTCCGGCCGGCACGCCGATGACGTTGGAAACGGTGAGGCCGGACAGGATGACCGCCACCGCCATGCCGCGCTTGTCTTCCGGCACGAGGCCGACGGCCACCACCATGGCGACCCCGAAATATGCGCCGTGCGCCACGGCGACTGCAATGCGCAAAAGCAGCATCGAGGTGAAGTCAGGCGCCAGCGCGCAAGCCGCCTGGCCGATGGTGAAGGCGATGGCGAGGCCTATGAGCAGGGTCTTGCGGGAGATCGTCTTGGTGGCGAGTGCCAGCAGCGGACCGCCAATGGCAATGCCGCAGGCGTAGCCGGAGACCAGGTAACCGGCAGTGGGAATGGAAACGCCGAGGCCGCCGGCGACCTGCGGCAGCACGCCGGCAATGACGAATTCCGTGGTGCCGAAGGCAAAGGCAGCGATGAACAGGGCAATGAGAGGAAGCATGGCGCGGCAAGCGATCCCAAATGAGATGGCCTCAAACCATGGATGGGCGCCGCCGGCAATGCAGAAAATGTCGATGCCGCTTTAGCTTTTCTTGACCGGCTCAATCCGGTCGGCCAGCTGCCGATGGGGCCAGGAAGGCCGTCTTCCTGCCGTAAGGGATTTTCAGCCATGCCCGTTCATGGAGATAGTAGAGCAATGACTTGGTGACCACCTCGGTGGCGCCGATGGCGGCGGCCAGCTTGACGCTGCCCGTTACCACCAGCGAGATGATCATCGTGTCGATGGTGCCGGTGGCGCGCCAGGAAAGCGCCTTGGCGAAGCTGCGTGAATGGGTGTCCATCGCCGATCATCCTCCCAGTAGACCTCACACGATCCTTAGCCGAGAGACGAGAGGATGAGCAAAGACAAATTCTGATGGGACTGAGGTGATGTCGCCGCACCCGGTATCGACCTAGCCCGCCTTCAACCTTGAACCGCCGAGCAGGCCACGCTCTTCCAGCACCGGATAGGCCATGGAAGCGAGCAGCGAGTTGATCTGCTTCAAGTCACGGATGGTGTCGAGGTGGATCGAGCTGGTCTCGACGCTCTTGGCGGTGCCGTCGCGCAGCCGCACGAAATGGCTGGCGCTGGTTTCCTTCTCGCGGTCGCGCAGCCGGTCCTTTTCCAGCACCAGCTGGCGGGCGGCCTCGGGGTCGCGCGAGACCAGCACGTTGAAGGCAAGGCGCGCGTTGGCGAGCACCGAGGCATGGAAGGCGCTGAGCTCGCGCCAGCCTTCGGGCGTGAACTCCAGCCCCCGCTCGAGCTTCTTCCTGACATGCACCAGCATGTTGCGCACGATGATGTCGCCGACCTGCTCCAGCTTGACGCAGGCGCCGATCAATTCCTGGCAGCGCAGCGCCTCGTCCTCGCTCATCGGGTTCTTGGTGACCTTGGCCAGATAGAGCTTAATCGCCGCGTGTTTCTTGTCGACGCGGTCGTCGAGCGCGGCCAGCGCCTTGATCTTGTCGGCGTCGGCGCTCTCGTAGAGCTCGATGATGCGCTTCAGCATGATCTCGACGGTCTCGCAGACCCTCACGACCTCGCGGGTAGCGTTGGCCAGCGCCTGGCTCGGCGTATCAAGCGCGCTTTCGTTGAGCGCCGACAGTTCGATGATGTCGAGCGCCGAAGCCTGCTCCGGCTTGGCGCCGAGCGCCACGATCTTCTCCGAGGCGCGGTAGACGAGGCTGGCGAGCGGCAGGCCGGCGAGCAGGACGATCACATTGAACAGGATGTGCGCGTTGACGATCTGGTCGGGGACGCTGGCGCCGAGGAAGCCGACCGGCGGCTTCAGCGTCATGAACAGGATCAGCATGACCAGCGAGCCCATGCCGCGCATCAGCAGGTTGCCGACCGGCACGACGCGCACGCCGGGCTCGGCGTTGCGGGTGAGCAGCGGCGCGATGATCGAAGAGCCGAGATTGACGCCAAGCACCAGCACGATGCCGAGCTCGGGCGGGATGAAGCCGCGGCCAGCCAGCGTCACCAGGAGCAGGACGGCCGCGATCGAGGAATGGAACAGCCAGGTGACCAGCGCGGCAAGCAGGTAGGCGGTGACGAAATCGCCGGAGAAATAGTTGACGATCATCGGCATCAGCGTGCTCTGGCGCAGCGGTTCCGAGGCCTGGCCGATCATCTCCAGCGACAGAAGCAATAGGCCGATGCCGACCAGGATGCGACCGGACTGGCGCCAGTCGCGCCGCTCGGTGGCCATGAACATGACGGTGCCGGCGACCAGGCATACCGGGACCAGCAGCGAGAGGTCGAAGGTGAGCAGCTTGACCACCAGCGCCGAGCCGATCTCGGCGCCGCGCACGGCCAACTGGCCGGACATGCCGGAGACGATGCCGGCGCCGGCGAAGGAGCCGACCAGCAAGGTCACGGCGGTGGAGCTCTGCAGCGCGACCGAGAGGCCGCAGCCGGCCAGAACCGCCATCAGCGGATTGCGCATGGTGGCGCGCAGCCTGTGGCGCAGCGCATCGCCATAGGCGCGCTCGACGCCCGTCTTGACCATGCGGGTGGCGAACAACATCAGCGCCACGGCGCCGGCAAGATGCAGAAGGACGACGGAACCGCTCATGCGCGATCTCGCGATCCGACGGGCGCGCGCTGCGCGCGAGCCGAACCGTCGACCAGGCAATGGAGGGTGCGAATCATAGACATTTCAGAACCGAGAATACGCCGATTTACTTTAGCCGGATAATAGATTTTGACCGTCGGGCGACGGTTGGCGCACGACAGGGCGTGTCGGAAATGGATGGACGGCGATTTGGTTGCATGGCCCGCCGGCCCGGTGGCGGCATGCCGCCCGGCGCTCCCGCGCCTATCAAACGCCCCATCTGACGACGACGTTGAATTTGGCATCCTAAATGCAAGAAATCATTACATAATTGTAATTCTACCATTCAGTTTCGGTTCATCCCCGGCACCCTATTGCTTGTGCATCGACAACCAAGGAGTACCCGTGATGAAACGTCTCGTTCTTTCCGCCGTCGCCGCCTCGATGCTGGCCGCCACGTCCGTCTCGGGCCAGGCCGCGCCGCTCAATGCGCCGGTCGCGCCGCAGTCGAACTATAGCCAGGTCGACTGGCAGCAGCCCGGCAAGCACGTCGACGTGAGGAAGCGCGTCATCAAGAAGAAGGTCGTGGTGAAGCGCAGTCATTGGCGCAACGGGCAGAAGTACTCCAGCTGGAAGCGGCACCAGCCGATCCGCAATTACGGCCGTTATGGCCTGCGCCGTCCGGGCCCTGGCCAGGAGTGGATCCGCGTCGGCAACGACTATGTGCTGGTCAGCATCTTCTCCGGCATCATCTTTGGTGCCATCGCCGCGCAGTAAGCCAGCCAGCACTGAGCTGCGTTTTGAAGAAGGCGGCCGGCGACGGCCGCTTTCCTTTTGCCCTGTGGAAACCGGGCATCGTCCGTATTTGGGGTCGTGCGGTCCGGCAAGCGTGCTTATATGGACGGGAAAAGAGTTTGCCGATGCGCTTTCCGCCCGCCTTCCTCGACGAGATCCGCGACCGTGTGCCGATTTCCTCGGTCATCGGCCAGCGCGTCGCGTGGGACAGGAAGAAGACCAATGCATCGCGCGGCGACTATTGGGCCTGCTGCCCGTTCCATGGCGAGAAGAGCCCGTCGTTCCATTGCGAGGACAAGAAGGGCCGCTACCATTGCTTCGGCTGCTCGGTGTCGGGGGACCACTTCAAGTTCCTGACCGAGCTCGACGGCATGAGCTTTCCCGAGGCGGTCGAGAAGATCGCCGACATGGCCGGCGTGCCGATGCCGGTTCGCGACGAACAGGAGGAACGGCGCGAGAAGGAACGCGCCAGCCTGACCGATGTCATGGAGATGGCGACCGCCTTCTTCCAGGAGCGGTTGCAGGGGCCGGAAGGCGCAAAGGCCCGCGCCTATCTGAGGGAGCGTGGTCTGACCTCGGCGACCCAGCAGTCGTTTCGGCTGGGTTATGCGCCGGACAGCCGCAATGCGCTGAAGGAGCATCTTGCCGCCAAGGGCGTGCCGAAGGCCGATATCGAGGCCTGCGGGCTGGTGCGGCATGGCGACGACATCCCGGTCTCCTATGACTGGTTCCGCGACCGCATCATGTTTCCGATCCCGGATTCGCGTGGCAAGATCATCGCCTTTGGCGGCCGGGCGCTGGCGCCCGACGCGCTCGCCAAATACATGAACTCGCCCGATACCGAGCTCTTCCACAAAGGCAATGTGCTCTACAATTTCGCCCGCGCCCGCAAGGCACTGGCCAAGGGCGGTACGGTGATCGCGGTCGAAGGCTATATGGACGTGATCGCGCTGGCGCAGGCCGGTTTCGAGAATGCCGTGGCGCCGCTCGGCACCGCGCTCACCGAGAACCAGCTGGAGCTTATTTGGCGCATGGCGCCGGAGCCGGTGTTGTGCTTCGACGGCGACAAGGCCGGATTGAAGGCGGCATGGCGTGCCGCCGATCTCGCGCTGCCGTCGGTACAGGCCGGGCGCTCGGCGAGTTTCGCGCTGCTACCGGAAGGCAAGGATCCCGACGATCTGGTCAAGGCCGAGGGGCCGGACGCGTTCCGCGCGGTGCTTGCCGATGCGCGGCCGCTGGTGGACCTGTTGTGGATGCGCGAGACGGCGGGCGGCGTTTTCGACACGCCGGAGCGGCGGGCGGAACTGGGAAAGACGCTGCGTGAGCTGACCAGCCGCATCCGCGACGAAAGCACGCGCTATCACTACCAGCAGGAGATGCGCGAGCGCGAACAGACCTTCTTCGGTTCGCAGCGCGGCCCGCGGCAGGGTCGTCATGATGGCGGCCGGCCGGGGGAGCGCGGCCAGGGCAAGGCGCCCGGCGGACAGTTCGCCAGAGGCGCAGGCGGCCGCATCGCCATCACCGAGAGCCTCGGACAGTCGGCGC
>NZ_RZOF01000145.1:0-13673 GCF_003998955.1 Mesorhizobium sp. M4B.F.Ca.ET.017.02.2.1
AGGTTGCTGGTGAGCTTCGCCGTCCTCGCCCGCGTGGTGAGGCCGGCGTAACGGTTCAGCCACCAGGTCAGCCCGGCCTCGGCGCTCAAGATCAGATCGTGGCCGTCGGAGCCGGTATAGTCGCGCCAGTCGAGGCCAAGCGCGGAATTCGCCGTCAGGTTGGCGCGGACCTGGCGTTCGCCGGTAAGCCTGCCCGAGTAGAGGACATCGCCACTCTCCCCGGCCGTGGTGGTGCTCTCGATGGTGGTCCTGCCTGTGAGCCCGACGATGGTGCCGCGCTCGGGCGACCATTTGAGATCGGCGTTGACGTAGGGGCCCGCATTGGCCGGCAGGCGGTCGTCGTCGATCGCTTCGCGCAGCCAGCCGACGGAGAATTCGCCCGACAGCTTGTCGTCCATGTCGAGTTCGAGGCCGGCGCGCGCGCCGAGCCTGGTCGAGGAACGTTCGTACAAGTTGCTGTCGAGGCGCAGATCATAGACCCGTCGCCCTGCCTCCACCTCGACAAAAGGCGTTATGGCCGGCGAAACCTGATAGCCGGTGCGCAAGGTCGCGGAATAGAGCGTGGAGTCGCGGTCCTTCTGCGACAGTGTGGTGCCGTCCGAAAGATCGGCGTCGCCATAGAAGTCATGCGTGATCGCGCCGGTCAGCGCGTAGCGCATCTTGCCGACGTCCTTCTCGATGCCGAGGCTGCCGTCCACGGTCTGCCGCAGCGGCTGCGAAGTGACGCCGGCGATGGCGTCCGGCGAGGAGGCCGATTCCGGCACCGCCTCGTAGCCGAGCTTGGCGATGGCGCGCAGCTCGTTGTCGAGGTCGACGTTGAGCTGGCCTTCGATGCGGCCTTGCGCGTCGTTGATCTTCTGGCCGGAAACCGTGTTGCGGAAAATGCCGTAGCCGTCGATCGTGGCCGAGTTCTCGCGCCAGTCGGAGGTCGCGGAAAAACGCAGCGCCGTCTCCGACAGCACCGCCGACGTGCCGCCGCTGCTGGCATCGGCATTGGACGTCGCGGTGAAGCCCTGCTCCAGCGTCGGCCGGAAGACGAAGGTGCCGACCTTGATGCCGGTGGCGGCGAAGGGGTCGTCCTCGGGCTTGATCTTCTGGCCTTCGATCGAGGCGGTGCGCTCGGCGCCGGGGTCAAGCTTCTGCTTGTCGACGCTGTCGATGGTGACGGCGCGACGGTTGGCGCCGTCCTGGTCCTCTCCGGCGGTTCCAGTGTCTGCGGTAGTGGTGGTCCCGGTCGCCGTTGGGTCGGTCTGCTGCTTGGTCTTCTTCTTGTCGGCGGCCTTTGTCTTTTTGTTCCCGGCGGTGTCCTTCTTGTCCGCATCGTCGGCGCGCTGTTTGGCGGTTGAGGTCCGGCGCGGCTTGGGCGGAGAAGGGTTCTCGACGAACGGATCGTCGGTGGCGGCAGGCTGGTCGAAGATGCTGTCGTTCGCGGCCGTTCCATCGGTCTCGTCAGGCACTGCGCCGGGGCTAGCCGGCGAATAGGTGTCGGCCGGAGCGTCGGCGGTCGCGGTCGCCGGCCCGTTCAGATCCTGGGCACGAGCCCTGCTCATCTGCCTGACCTTGCGCTGCTGGTCCGACAGGATCGCCGATTCCGAAACCTCGCCGCGCAACTCGGTTTCCTGGGCATGGAGCGGCATCGGCCGCAGCAAAGCGAGGACGCTCGCCGCCAGCAGCAGCGTGCTGACGGCCTTGCCCGTTCGACCTCTTTTCGTTTCAGGCTGGGCCCCGGTCATCGTCACCACTGCTTGCGCGGCGCGGGCGCGCCATACTTACCGAACCGTAAATGGGGATGGTTAACGGAGGGTTGAGGCGGGCGGTTCTCTCGCGCATTCGGTGTCCCGCATGTCGAAGCCAAAATGGTGCTTCAGGCGAGGGCCGCCATCGACCGCAGGTGGCATTTCTGTTGGACAGGCGGGCGGCGAAGCGCTAAGCGCATCAGCCATGCATGCAGGGTCCCCAGAAAAGAAGCGCCCGGACAGGCAGGCTTCGATCGATTCGGCGCTGAGAACCGTGGCGACCGAGCAGGCCGGCATGGCTGCATTTGCCGCCGCGCTCGAGAACGGGTTGGCCGAGCCATTCGCACGCGCCGTCGAGCTGATTTCGGGCATCGAGGGCCGCGTCATCGTCACCGGCGTCGGCAAGAGCGGCCATATTGGCTCCAAGATCGCCGCAACGCTGGCCTCGACCGGCACGCCCGCCTTCTTCGTCCATCCGGCAGAAGCCAATCACGGCGATCTCGGCATGATCGCCAAAGACGATGCCATCATCGCCATGTCGTGGTCGGGCGAAAGCAAGGAGCTGATGGGCATCGTCGCCTATTCCAAGCGTTTCTCGATCCCGCTGATCGCCATCACGTCCGGCGAGACCTCGGCGCTGGCGCGCGCCGCCGACGTGGTGCTGCTGCTGCCGCCCGCGCCGGAAGCCTGTCCGCACGGGCTGGCACCGACGACATCGGCGCTGCTGCAACTGGTCATGGGCGACGCGCTGGCCATTGCGCTGCTCGAGGCGCGGGGCTTCACGCCCGACCATTTCCGCACCTTCCATCCGGGCGGACAGCTCGGCGCCAATCTCACGCAACTGCACGAGATCATGCATGTCGGCGAGCGTCTGCCGCTGGTGCCGTCGGGCACCGGCATGCGCGAGGCGATCATCGAACTCTCGCGCAAGGGCTTCGGCTGCGTGGCGATCAGCGGCGCCGATGGGGCGCTGATCGGCATCATCACCGACGGCGATATCCGCCGCCATATCGCCAACGACCTTCTGGCGATGAGCGTCGATCAGGTGATGACCAGGAAACCAAAGACGGCGACGCCGGACACGCTGGTGGCGACGGCCCTGCAGACCATCAACACCTCCGCCATCACCAGCCTGATGGTGGTCGAGGACGGACGTCCTGTGGGGCTCGTCCACCTGCATGATCTGCTGCGGATCGGCGCGGCCTGAAAAAGGCGCGTCACGCTCGGGAAGCCCTACGCGACACGCCCTGATTTTCTGTTTCGAAAGCGCTGCGCGCTTTCGGGCGATCAGACAGCTTCGACAGTCAGTTCCAGGTCGGTATCGGCCGAACTGACGACGCGCACCTGCGTGCCGGCCGGCAGGTCGGGACCCGACACGCGCCACAGCGTGTCGCCGAGCTTGATGCGGCCGCGGCCGTCCTTGATCGGTTCGGCAAGGGTGGCCATCTTGCCGACCTGCTGCGCGCCGCGCCGGTTGAGCAGCGGCTGGTCGGTCGCGTCATGACGCCCGCCAACCAGCTTCTTGCCGGCGAAGGCGGAGACCAGCGACAGCGCCAGGAAGGCAAGGACCTGGACTTCCCAGGTCCAGAAGCTTGCGTCCCAGATGAGCAGCGAAATCAGGCCGATCACCAATGCGGCGATGCCGATCCACAGCATGAAGATGCCGGGTGCTATAACCTCCATAACCAGGAGGACGAGGCCCAGTACCATCCAGTTCCACGGACCAAGTTCGGAAATGATGCGGTCGAACATGGGAGCAGCCTCCTATGATCTCAGTTGTCGCCGGACTTGACGACCGGCGGGCGCGAACCCTGCCGCGTCGCGGCAGCCGGTCCGCCATCTTTGAAGACTTCCTTGGCTATCTCGCCAATGCCGCCCAGCGTGCCGATCAGCGACGAAGCCTCAAGCGGCATCAGCACGATCTTGCTGTTGGTGGCCGAACCAATCCTGGTCAGCGCTTCGGTGTATTTCTGGGCGATGAAGTAGTTGAGCGCCTGGACGTCGCCCTTGGAGATCGCCTCCGAAACCACTTGCGTCGCCTTGGCTTCGGCCTCGGCCGAGCGCTCGCGCGCCTCGGCGTCGCGGAAGGCGGCTTCCCTGCGGCCTTCGGCCTCGAGGATCTGCGACTGCTTCAGGCCTTCGGCGGCGAGGATCTGGGCGCGCTTGTTGCGCTCGGCCGTCATCTGCCGGCCCATCGACTCGATGAGGTTGGCCGGTGGATTGATGTCCTTGATCTCGACACGGGTGATCTTGATGCCCCAGGGGTGCGCGGCCTCGTCGACGACGCGCAGCAGGCGCTCGTTGATGGCGTCGCGGTTGGACAGGAGTTCGTCGAGGTCCATCGAACCCATAACAGTACGGATGTTGGTCATCGTCAGGTTGAGAATTGCGTTCTGCAGGCCGGAGACCTGGTAGGCCGCTTGCGCCGCATTGAGGATCTGGAAGAAGGCGATGCCGTCGACACCCACAATGGCGTTGTCGCGGGTGATGATTTCCTGGCTCGGAACATCGAGCACCTGCTCCATCATGTTCATCTTGGCGCCGATGCGGTCGACGAACGGCACGATGAGGTTGAGGCCCGGGCTCAGTGTTTTGGTGTAACGGCCAAACCGCTCCACGGTATAATTATAACCTTGCGGGATTGTCCTGATGCCTTTGATAAGAAGCACCAACACCAGAAAGGCAAGTGCACCAATCGCAATACCGAAACCACTGAAGTCCATTTGAATCTCCCTCAGATGCCGGCCATGGCGTTGATTCCAGGCAGCCGACTTCACCAAACACTTAGGTGTGTTTCAATAGTGTTACAATCAGGTGATCGCTCATTATTAGTGGATGGAAGAGCGCGACAGGGGCGATCGATCGCCTCAACGCAGCGGGCTCATACCCAGCCGGACAGCTCGCGCCGCGCCAGCGCCTCGATCACCGCCATGCCTTCGGCGCTGTCGTTGAGGCAAGGGATATGGGCGAAGTTCTCGCCTCCGGCATGATGGAAGGTCTCGGCCGCCTCGCGGCCGATCTCGTCCAGCGTCTCGATGCAGTCGACGGAAAAGCCGGGATTGACGATGGCGATCGATTTGACGCCGTCCTTGGCGAGCTTCTCGACCGTCACGTCGGTGTAGGGCTGCAGCCACTCCTGCGCGCCGAAGCGCGACTGGAAGGTGGTGATCAGCTTCTTCTCGTCCCAGCCGAGCTTCTGGCGCAGCAGCCTCGTCGTCTCCAGGCAATGAGCCTGATAGGGGTCGCCCTTGTCGGAATAGGGTTTTGGGATGCCGTGGTA
Source organism: Mesorhizobium sp. M4B.F.Ca.ET.017.02.2.1 (assembly GCF_003998955.1). Lineage (NCBI taxonomy): Bacteria > Pseudomonadati > Pseudomonadota > Alphaproteobacteria > Hyphomicrobiales > Phyllobacteriaceae > Mesorhizobium > Mesorhizobium sp. M4B.F.Ca.ET.017.02.2.1. Next base: position 5,017 of record NZ_RZOF01000145.1, read on the forward strand.
GGAGGTGATGACCACCTCCGGCGCGAAGTCGAGGCTGGCCAGATGGCGTTCGATCGAGCGGGCAAGCGCCTCGATGTAGACAGGCTCGTCATAGTAGGGCGGCACGCTGCGGATCGCCGGCGCGCGCCTGATCTTCATCAGCGCGCGAAACAGTTGGTCGTTGGCGGTCGCCGTGGTCGTCGCCGAATATTGCGGATAGAGCGGAAAGGAAAGAATGCGGTCGCAGCCCTGCTCGACCAGTTTCTGGGCCACGCTCGCGGTCGATGGATTGCCGTAGCGCATCGCCCAGTCGACGACGACATCGGGCAGGTCACCAAATGCTTGGGTAAGCTTCTCGGCCTGGGCGCGGGTAAAGGTGCGCAGCGGCGACTCGTTCTTCTCCCGGTTCCAGATCCTGGCGTAGTTGGCGCCCGACTTCTTCGGACGGGTGGTCAGGACGAGCCCGTAGAGGATCGGGTACCAGATCGCCTTGTTGAGCTCGATGACGCGCGGATCGGAGAGGAACTCCCTGAGATAGCGCCACATCGGCTTGAAGTCGGTGCCGTCGGGCGTGCCGAGATTGATCAGCATGACGCCGACCTTGCCCGCCTTGGCCGGCGCGGGACCAGCCAGCAGCGCGCCTGCGGCCTGCGCGGCTTTGGGATCGATCGGGCTGGTCAACGTCATCAAGGGGTCTCCGGGCATCGCGAAACCAGCGATGGCGGGGCGAAACTAACTATACGCCGTCGGTTTTCAATGCCGCGTCTGGCCGCACCTTAATACGCATGCCGGAAAGCAGAAACCCGCCCGGTTGTCCGGACGGGTCCCTCGATTTGCCGCGGCAGGAGTTATTTGGCGGCGGGCGGGATGGCCAGCGTCCCGCCGATCGGCAGCCGGTGCGCCTCGAAACCCTTGTTGGCGCCGGAGATCAGCTTCCACTTGGTGCCATCGCCATAGGCCTTCTTGGCCAGATCCCAGAAGGTGTCGCCGGCGACGATGACGTGGCTGGCCTCGGCTGGCGCTGCCTCGGCCGGCTTTGCGGGTTCCGCTGCCGGTGCCGGCGCAGCTTCGGCGGGCTTGGCCGGTTCGGCCGCGGGAGCAGGGGCCGGCGCCGCCGCAGGTGCCGCCTCAGCCGGCTTGGCCGGTTCTGCTGGAGCTGGCGTTGCCGGTGCAGCCTCGGCCGGCTTCGCCGGTTCGGCGGCGGGCGCCGCCGCGACGGTCGCCGCGATCTCGGTAATGCGGCCGTCGAGCTTCGGTGTATACGGCCGGTGCGCGCCGAGATAGTCGGCGACCACCTGCTCCAGGCCCGGGCCGTAGTCATAGGCGTTCTTGGCCTTCTCGGCGAAGACCTTGTAGCCGTCGCCGCCTTGGCGGACATAGTTGTTGGTGGCGACCATATAGTCCTTGTCGGGATTGATCGGCGCCCAGGCGCCGCCTTCCATCACCTCGACCGACTTGACGCGCCCGGCGTTGGGCGCGACCGATTTGTCGAAGGAATATTTCAGGCCGGCGACCTGCGGGAAGCGCCCGGCGCCGTCCTCGATCTGGCTGAGGCCGCTTTCCAGCCCGGCGACGAGGTCCTTGCCCGAGATCTGGAAGGTCGCCAGCGTGTTCTGGAACGGCAGTACGGTCAGCACCTCGCCCATGGTGACGGTGCCCTGGTCGATCGAGGCGCGCAGGCCGCCGCCGTTCGAGATCACGATCTCGACGCCCTGGCCCTTGACGCGGTCGAGAATGGCGTCGGAGACGAGGTTGCCCATCTCGCATTCGCGGGCGCGGCAGTTGTCGCGGCTGCCGTCGATCGGCTTGGTGGTCTCGGCCACCTCCTTGTTCTTCAATTCCTCGATCGGCGCGCCGAGCTCCTTGATGCGGGCGAGCACGGCCGGATCGGGCGTGATCGACTTGTCGAGAAAGATCGGGTCGCCGCTCGCTTCCTTGACGACGCCGTTGTCGTCGAACACGACCTTGAACTCGCCGAGATATTTCGAATAGGAGGCCGCCTGCACCACCGGCACCTTGGAGCCGTCGGGGTTGTCGACCATCGTCGGGTAGGGGCCGGCCGCTTTCGGATCGGTGTTGGACAAAAGCGTGTGGCTATGTCCGCCGACCACGACATCGATGCCCGGGATCTTGGCAATGACATCGCGCTCGCGGTTGTAGCCGATATGGGTGACGGCGATGATCTTGTTGACGCCTTGCGCCTTCAGTTTCTCGACCTCGGCCGTGATCGACTTGACGTCGTCCTCGATGGCGATGTTCGGGCCGGGCGAGGCAAGCTCCGGCGTGTCGTTGGTCACCGCGCCGACAATGCCGATCTTCTGGCCGCCGACCTCAAGCACGATCGATGGCTTGATCTTGCCGGCGGCGCCGGACTTGTCGTTGGCCACGACATTGGCGCTGACGACCGGGAACTTCGCCTTGTCGAGGTAGGGCACAAGTGCTGTCTCGCCGTCGTCGAATTCATGGTTGCCGAGCGTCACCGCGTCGGGCTTGATCTGGTTGAGGAATTCCTCCTCCGCGGCACCCTTGTAGGTGATGTAGAACAGCGACCCCTGGAAGCTGTCGCCCGCATTGAGCAGCAGAACGTTCTGACCCTCGAGCTTCTTGCGCTCCTGGGCGATCGCGGTGACCAGCCGGCCGGCACCGCCGATGCATTCGCCCTTTGTCTCCTCCTCGGCGGAGCAGGTCGACTCGTATTTGTTGTTGCCTTCGAGGCGGCTGTGCCAATCGTTGAAATGCAGGATGTTCAATGTGTAGTCGGCAAAAGATGCTCCGGCCGACAGGCCAAGCGCTGACGCGGACAGGGCTGCAATAGCGGCAAATTTCTTCATCTTCCTCTCCCGGATGAACCTCATCAGAGGTGTCTAGCGCCATCGCTTGACTGCAGCACGACAGCCAGCTTCGAGGCATGTTCACATCGCGTTTCGGTCGATGCAAGGGGAAATCAGGACGAGGTTGCCGGCACAAAAAAGACGGCGGCTCGCGCCGCCGTCCGCTATCAGGATAGATGTCTTACCGGCTCAGACGCGACGCGTCAGCACGAAGTTCTGCCCGCTGGCGCTGGTGCAGTTGAGCTGGCTGGTGGAGATCATCAGGCAGTTGAAGCTGACCGGCGTCTGGCGGATCAGCGAGGTGCCGTGGATCTCGACCGAGGTCGCGCCCGTCATGGTGTAGCTGCCTTCGGCGAGCTTCTGGCCGGTATCGGTGGCGACGGTGGTGAAGGCGCCGGCGGTGAAGCTCGACAGACCGGTGCCCTTGGCGTCGATCCAGGAGCCTTCGACGCCTTTCGGTCCGGCCGACATCGGCGGCTCGGAAGGGCCGACGGTGGAGCAGGCGGAAGCGGCCAGCAGGCTTGCCGCCGCGCCCGCCGAAAGCAATTTGCGTGCAATGGTCATGATCAAAATCCTCTCCTCTCGCGTCGGCCCGAAGTCGGTTCGAAGCACGGCGCGGACATTCATAGTGCTAGAGCGTACTCTCCAAACGGACGCACGTCGCTCAGGCCGCGCCCCTTCAATCGCCCGATTTCCGGGCGATTGCAAGGCAATCGGATAGGCTGACGGCGCCGCTATCGCACCAGGATGTTGCGGAATTGCCACGGGTCGTTCTTGTCGAGATCCTCGGGGAAAAGACCCGGACGGTGATCGAGCGGCGTCCAGTCGGTGTAGTAGCCCTTGACCGGTCCGAGATAGGGCGATTGCACTTCAAGACAGCGCCTGTAGTCCATCTCGTCCGCCTCGACGATGCCGGCTTCGGGGTTTTCCAGCGCCCAGACCATGCCGGCCAACACCGCCGAGGTGACCTGCAGGCCGGTGGCGTTCTGGTAGGGGGCGAGCTTGCGGGCCTCGCCGAGCGACAGCTGCGAGCCATACCAATAGGCATTCCTGTCATGGCCGTAGAGTAGCACGCCGAGCTCGTCGATGCCGTCGACCAGCTCGTTCTCGTCAAGCACGTGATGGACAGGCTGCGCCTTGCCGGCAGCGCCGAACATCTCATGCAGCGACAGCACCGCGTCGTTGCAAGGGTGATAGGCATAGTGACAGGTCGGGCGATAGTGGACCTTGCCCTTCTTGCCGCGCAAGGTGAAGAAGTCGGAGATCGAGATCGCCTCGTTGTGCGTCACCAGGAAGCCGTATTGCGCGCCGGGCGTCGGGCACCACGAGCGCACGCGGGTGTTGGCGCCGGGCTGCTCCAGATAGATCGCCGCCTGCGAGCCGTGCTTGTGCTTTTTGGCGTTCTTCGGCATCCAGGTCTCATGCGTGCCCCAGCCGAGCTCGGCCGGTTGCAGCCCCTCCGAGACGAAGCCTTCGACCGACCAGGTGTTCCAGAACACGTCCATCGGCTTCGGCTTCTTGGTGCGCTGGGTGTCGCGCTCGGCGATGTGGATGCCCTTGACGCCGGCCTTCTTCATCAGCTTCGCCCAGTCTTCGCGGTCGTTCTGCGCCGGCTCGGCGAACTCCAGGCCGAGATCGGTGGCGAGGTTGACCAGCGCCTGCTTGACGAACCACGAGACCATGCCCGGATTGGCGCCGCAGCAGGAGATCGCCGTGGTGCCGCCGGGGTTGCTGGCGATTTCCTCGCGCACGCTCTCGCGAAGCGCGTAGTTGGTGCGCGCGGCATTGTCGGCCTTGTCGTCGAAATAGAAGCCGAGCCAGGGCTCGACCACCGTGTCGACATAGAGCACGCCGAGCTTGCGGCAGAGCTTCATCAGTTCGAGCGAGGAGGTGTCGACCGACAGGTTGACGCAGAAGCCCTGGCCGCCGCCATTGGTCAGAAGCGGCGTCAGCAGCTTCTTGTAGTTCTTCTTGGTCACCGCATCCTGCACGAAGGTGATGCCGCGCTCGTCGAGGAGCTTTCGGTCGGTGTCGCGCGGGTCGATGACCGTCATGCGCGACTTGTCGAACTTGAAATGACGTTCGATCAGCGGCAGCGTTCCCCGTCCGATCGAGCCGAAGCCGATCATCACGACGGGACCGGTGATTTCACCGTAAACGGGCCAGTTTTCATTCGCCATTTTTTCAGACACTCCTTCAAACATAGGGAAAAGCAGGGCAATTGCGCCGGACGGTCAAGCGCTACACCACAGATCATTGTCACAAACCAGCGAAAAGCGCCAACCACCGGCCAGGCCAGCCCGGCGGCGTGGTTAAGCCGCCCTGGCCATATCGGCGAGGAAGGCGACCAGGCGGTTGCGGTCGGATGTCAGGCCCTTGTAGTCGAGTTGTGCCTCGTCGAGCGCCTCAAGCTGCGCGGCGAAGGATGCCGCGAGCGTTGCCCTGTCGGGATGGCGGGCCAGCACCTTGAGCGGGTCGAGATGGATGCGGATGGTGAACAGGATGTCGCGCGAGGCCGGCAGCTTGCGCAGCGTCTGGCGCTCGACGCGGATGAAGGCGTGGGCGTCGACGTCGCCATCATGGAAGCGCGAGGGCCGATTGGTGGCGCGGTCGATGCGCTGCAGGTTGGAAAGCGGATGATAGAGCGCGTCGCCGGCCTGGATCGACCAGTTGTAGCGCTCGACCGCCTGGCCCTGGAGACCGTCGAACATGCGGTTGATCAAGTCGGCCGGACGCGTTCCTGGTCCGAAGCCGGGCACCGGCGCATGGATCTGCTGTAGCGGCTTGCCGAATTTTTCGGTGAGCGACCAGGATGAGGGAAAGCAGAGCGAGCCGGCGGCCAGCCGCCAGCCGCTTTCGTTCCGGCGCATCAGGATCAGATCCTCCTGGACGAGCAGGGATGCCTTGACGAGCGGCGCCTCGCGCAACGCCGCGGTCGGACCACCGCCGCTCTCGGCGCCGATGACCTCGTCGCCGGCGCTCATGCCGCGGTGGGTGCCGGGGTGCTTCGCCGCGAGACAGGCGACTATGAGGTCGAGCACCTCTTGCTGCGCCTCGCGCGTGCCGTCTTCCTCGACAAAGACCTCCTCGGGGATTTCCACGTAGAGCCGGCGCTTCTCGGCGAGGTGGGCAGGCAAGTTCTCGTCGACATCGAGCCATTGGTCGAGGCCGAGCGGCTTCAGCCCGATGGTGAAGGGCTTTGACGAGCCGTCATAGGGCGTATGGGCGGGCCTGCTCATAATTCCTTGAACGCGTCCAGCTGGGCAACGGTCATTTTCGCCGTGAATTCGGTGACATTGTAATCGGCAGCGCCTGCCCTGGCGAAAGGATCGTCCGCCAGCCTGGCATCGAGCACGTCACGCGGCCCACGCGCGATGATGATGCCGCCGGTCCTTGGCCGCTTGGGCCCGGAGGCGACGAAGATGCCTTCGGCGTAGCAGGCTTTCAGCCATTCGACATGCACGGGCCCCAGCCGGTCAATCTCGGTCAGCGGCACCTTGTAGTTCAGCGAAACGACGAACATCGCATTCTCCCAGCCTGCGTCAGGACAGTTTTGCGGGGATCAGGCCGCGCAGCGAATTGCCGACGTAGACCGCACGGGCCGCCTTCAGATCGTCAAGGGTGTAGATCGCTTCGGCGGCGCGGCCTTCATCCAGAAGCTCGCCGCGCAATACGCCAGGCAAGAGGCCGCAGTCGAGCCGGGGCGTTGCCAGCACGCCGTCGCCGAAATCGGCGAAGAGATTGGTGATCGTGCCCTCGCAGAGCTCGCCGCGCTCGTTGGCGAGCAGCACCTCGTCGGCGCGGCTAGCGAGATATTCGGCGCGCGCGTGCTGGTAGGCATCGCGGCGGCTGGTCTTATGGCGAAGCAGCGTATCGCCGGAATCGAGGCGAACGCGCGCCAATTGCAGCCGCCAGACCTTGTCGGCGGCGAGCGGCTCAAAGGGTTGCGCGGCGGTCGTCACCTCGCCGTTGCGCGCAAGCACAAGGCGGGTGCGCAAGGCGACCGTTTGCCGGCCAACCGTGTCCATCAGCGCTTCGCCGACCCGCTGCGGATCGCAGGCGAAGCCGAGTTCCGCCGCAGATGCGTAGAGCCGCGCGAGGTGACGCTCGAAGCGCAGGAAGCCGGAGCCCGGCTCCCAGCGCATGGTCTCGATCAGCTCGAAATCGGCACGGTTCCCGTCGCGAAGCGCGCTTTCAAGAGACACTCCCAGTACTCCTCCTCGGCGGTGGAATCGAAGACGACGCCGCCGCCGACATTGTAGACGGCCTCGCCGCTGGAAAAGAGCGAGATGGTGCGGATCGCCACGGAAAAACGCATCGTGCCGCCGGGCGCAATCCAGCCGATGGCGCCGCAATAGACGTCGCGCGGCACGGCTTCGAGATCGTGCAGGATCTCCATGGCGCGGATCTTCGGCGCGCCGGTGATCGAGCCGCAGGGAAACAGCGCCGCAAGAACCTGGCGGATGCCGACATCAGGCAGCAGTCTCGCCCGCACGCGGCTGACCATCTGGTGCACGGTCGGATAGGTCTCGATGCGGAACAACTCCGGCACCTCGAGCGTGCCGACCTCGCTGATCAGCGAGATGTCGTTGCGCAAGAGGTCGACGATCATGCGGTTCTCGGCCTGGTTCTTCTCGTCCTTGCGCAGGAACGATTTCAGGCGCGCGTCCTCGGCCCTGGTCGAGCCGCGCGGCGCCGTGCCCTTCATCGGATGCGTCTCGATCATGCCTTCGGCGTCGATCTCGAAGAACAGCTCCGGCGAGCGCGACAGCACGATCGGATCGCCGAGCGTAATCAGCGCGCCGTATTTCACCGGCTGGCGCTCGGTCAGCGCGTCGAAGGCGGCGAGCGGATCGCCGGACCATTGCGCCCGCACCGGAAAGGTCAGATTGCCCTGGTAGCAGTCGCCCTTGCGGATGTGGTCGTGCAGCCGCGCGAAGCGCTTCGCATAGTCTTGCGCCGACCAGGCGGCGCGAGCGTCGAAGATCGGGCCGTTGGTCGCGGGACCGGGACGGCGCGGCACCGCCTGTTCGGCAGGAGCGTCGAAGATGCCGAGGCAGACCAGCGGCGCGCGCCGGCCCTCGGGAAGCAATGGCACCAGCTTCGGCTCGAGCAGATATCCCGCTTCATACGAGAAGTAGCCGGCCAGCCATTTGCCGGCATCGGAGGCCGCCTGCGCGGCTTCAAGCGCCGCGGGGAAATCGTCCGCGTCGTGCGCGACGATGATCTCGGCCGGCCGGTCGAAGACCAGCTGGCGGCCGCTCTCGTCGTTGCGGAAAATGGCGGACGGCAGGGACATGGCTCGAGTGTTCGGTCGGTGGTGCAGCGATCGCTCTATATGGGGGGGCGGCGGCGCGCAATCGAGGGAGCGGCGTCGAGGGCCGCAAAGGCGGCTGGACCAAAGGAAAGCGGCGGTGTCCATGCGCACCGCTGCTTGTCATGCGCCGGGAGCGCAAGCCGATCAGGTGTTGCTTGCGGTTCCCGCGGTCGGGAAGCGGCGGGCGAATTCCGTTTCGTCGCCGGCGGCGAGCAGCTTCGCCTGCTCGATCCATTGCTCGCGCGCGATACGTCCGTCGAAATTCAGCACCTCCTCGATGCGCTTGACGTCGTCGGCCGTCCAGGCGGCGATCTGGGCGTAACTTGTGACCCCAAGGCCCTTGAGCAGCTTTTCATTGACCGGGCCGATACCGATCAGCCGGCGCAAATTGTCGGCCGTCCCTGTCGCCGGCTTGTCTGCTGCCGGCGCTGACTGGGCCGGTCCAGGCGCGGCTGTCTTTGCCACCGCGTTGGGGGCCCCGGCCTTGGGCGTGGCCCCCAACGCGGTGGCAAAGACAGCCGCGCCTGGAC